>DAOUVS010000200.1 GCA_030667525.1 Candidatus Zixiibacteriota bacterium
AAAACGAATTTCCAAATATTAAACTTATTGAGTCGGAACGAAACTTTGGATTTGGCGAGGCGAACAATAAAGCGGTCGAAAAAGCAGAAGGGGAATATATCCTTTTTGCCAACCCCGATATGGTTTTCGATTCGGGAGCCTTAAAAATCTTATTTGATACCTTTCGCAATCAAACTTTAGCCGGTGCAGTTGTTGCCAGACTGCATAACGCCGATGGTTCTTTTCAGCCGACCTGTCGAAATTTTCCCGATTTTTATAATATATTTTTCTCGCGCGGTTCGGTTTTGAATCATAAGGCTTTACCGGCAAAAACCGGTGAAACATACACTTTGAGTGATTTTGATTCTATAACCGAGGTCCCGGCCGCTTCCGCCGCTTGCATGTTAATGGAAAAAGTCTTTTTTCAAAAAATCGGTGGATTCGATAACAGATTTTTCCTTTTTATGGAGGATACCGATCTCTCCCTGAGAATCAAACAGGCCGGGAAAATTCTGTTTTTTGAGCCAAAAGCCAGGGCGCTTCACTACTGGGGAAAGGGCTCGTCAATATCTCGAATCAGACGGAGCTGGTATCACCACATGTCGGTTTGGAAGTATTATCTCAAACATCACCCCAACGGCTTTTCTCTGCTTTTTTTACCGGTGGCGCTTCTCGCTAATTTTTTGATCAGATCGCTTTTCAGGTATGATCCCAATTAATAATTTAACTTGAATATTTAGAAATTGACTCTTTTTTATGGTTGTAATTTGAATATTATATTTTATCTTTGCTTTTTGAATTTATATCCTGAAGGTCGGATGAAAACAGGTGATTGAATATGGATGAACGACAGATATTAGATTTTGAAAAACCGATTTTTGAGCTGAAGAAAAAAATCTCCGATATGAAAGATTTTGCCTCCGGAGCCAATCTGGAACTCGATAGCGAGATAGATTCCATGCAGGCAAAACTTGACAAAATGCGGGATGAGATTTTTTCAGGTCTGAGCAGGTGGCAGAAAGTCCTGTTGGCCCGACATCCTCGTCGTCCCTATACGCTCGACTACATTGAAAATATGACCACCGACTTTGTTGAATTGCATGGTGATAGATATTTTGCCGATGACAAAGCGCTGATTGGCGGGTTCGCCAAAATTGACGGGAAATCGGTTATGATTATCGGTCAGCAAAAAGGCCGCGATACCAAACAGAAACTGTTTCGCAATTTTGGGATGATGCACCCTGAAGGCTACCGAAAAGCGTTGCGACTGTTTAAACTTGCTGAAAAATTTAACAGACCGATTGTCATCCTGATTGATACGCCGGGAGCATATCCTGGGATTGGTGCCGAGGAGCGTGGACAGGCCGAAGCTATCGCCCGAAACCTAAGAGAGATGACGAATCTGACCGTTCCGATTGTTATTACCGTTATTGGCGAAGGTGCTTCTGGCGGTGCTCTCGGCATTGGAATTGGCGATAAAATATTTATGCTTCAGTATTCATGGTATTCGGTGATCTCACCCGAAGGCTGCGCTGCCATTCTTTGGCGGGATAATAAATTCGCGCCGGACGCTGCTGAGGCATTAAAGGTGACGGCCAGCGATATGTGGGATATGAAGCTGATTGATAAAATTATTCCTGAACCTCCGGGTGGGGCGCATAATGATCATAAGCTCGCCGCTATGACAATGAAAAAAGAAATACTTAATGCTATAAATGAACTTGAAAACCTTTCGACCGAAGATTTGTTGGAAAAGCGGATTGCAAAGTTTCGGAAGATGGGTGTTTTTAAAGAATAGGAGGGTATCCTATGACTTTATCAGAGGAACTACAAAGAATTATTGTTTGCCCCAAATGTAAGGGCGAGCTAACTTACTGGAAAGAGAAGAACAAATTGGATTGTAAGGACTGCCAATTATATTTCAGGGTAGAAGATGATATTCCAATTTTGTTTATTGAAGAAGCGGAAAGCTATTAACCAAAGGTATAGTTATGAAACTATCTAAATTTTGTTCTGAAGATTTAATAACTTTCGATTTGAAATCAACCGAAAAGGAAAAAGTTTTAGATGAGTTGGTTGATTTGGTTTCGGGATCGGCATTGGTCAAGGATGCCGCTCAATTAATTGCAGATGTCAAGGAAAGAGAAGAATTGGTAACTACCGGTGTTGGTTATGGGGTTGCATTTCCTCATGCCAAAACAAAGGCGACCAAAGGTATCGTGATTGGTTTTGGACGTTCCGAGGCTGGAATTGATTTTGATGCCATGGATCATAAGCCGGTTCATCTGTTTTTCCTGATAGCTGCTCCCGAAGATGCCATCGGCGCTCATCTGAATGTGATGGCGAGATTGTCGTATGTTATGAAGTCGGAAGAAAATCGAGAGAAAATGATGAAAGTCACATCGCCCGGTGAATTGCTGCAAATGATTGATGTTGTCGATTAATTAACCATGGGGCAGGGAGGCCGCAGCATATGACATGGTTTTCGACGATTTTTTATAGAAATCGCCGTCTTCTCAATTTTGGTTTAGTAACCATTTTTTTCCTGTTGATAACTGTCTCAGAAGGAGTTGTCAGGCCTTTTCTGGGAAATATCGCCATGTCAATATTTCATTATCCTTTTTCCGAGCTGAAAGGTAGTATTGATAATCTTAAAAATGTCGCTGAAGATAATCGTAATCTGAAAAATACACTAACCGAAACATCGTTACAATTGAGTTCTCTCGCCGAAGCGCGTCGGGAAAATCATCGCTTGCGAGAATTCCTTGGATTTGAACCGCCAGAAAATTTTCGCGTCGTTCCGGTAAAAATAGTTTCGCTGGGACTTATGGGACATAATCAATATCCGATAGCGGCTGCTATTAATAAGGGTCTCAATGATTCAATTAAAATAAACCAACCTGTTATAAATCGATTTGGTCTGGTTGGCAAGGTCAAAGAAGTGATGCCGGAGTTTTCAACGGTGCAGCTTCTGACCGATCCGGCCAATGCAGTTTCGGCTCGTATTGCTGAAAGTCGCCAGTTTGGTATCGTCAGATATTCTCCAGAGGAAGGAATGATATTTGACAACCTCCCGGCCGATGCGACTATTAATAAAGGGGATCTGATTATTTCATCGGGGTTGGGCGGCGTCTATCCGTCGGGGCTGACCATTGCTGTGGTTGATTCTGTTCTGAGTATAAAAGGTGAAATAAAAAAATCTATCTGGCTAAAACCAAGTGCCGATTTTCTTGAGATAGAAGAATTATATGTTCTGGAGAGTATGATCCAATGAGAGTTTTACCCTACCTGCTATACCTATTTCTGATAACCTTTCATTCAATAATTCTCTCCGATTTAATTTCGATTCTGGGTGTTCGTCTTAATATGCTGATTCTGATTATCGGATTAATTGGTCTGTTTAAGTCTGAGACCGAGGCGGTCTGGTTTGGTTTGTCTGCCGGGATTATTGTTGGTGCCGCCAGACTTGATCTGATGCCTTGGGAAGTTCTGGTCATAACTGTTATTGCCGTGGCTGTCAAGCAGGTTAGCTCTAGAATCAACTTGGAATCTCTGGCATCAAAAGTTGTTGTCCTGGCCTGTAGCGTTTTTCTGCACGAGGTTATAATAACATTGATAATCTCAACTGAAGAATTTTTCTTTATTCTGATAAGATATATTCTACCCGGCACTGCTTATACAGTTTTTATCGGATTGTTATTTTTCCTCATAAAAGACGGCAGGATATCCAGAAAAAAAATCAAGGCTCTTTTTTAACGATGCGAGATACCGGCACCAATATTGGATTGAGAATCGGTCTTACCTCAGCCTTTCTTGTTCTGGCGTTTTTAGCCATTATCGGCGGTCTGTTTTATCATCAGGTTATCTTGCACAGCAAGTATACTGTTGAATCTGAAAATAACAGAATTCGTGTCCAGCCGATTATCCCCAAACGGGGTGTTATCTATGATAGAAACTATCAGGTAATAGCCGATAACAGATTATCATTTACCGTTTCAATTGTCCCCTTTGAAAAAAAGACCGGTGTTACCATTCCGCAACTGATGGAACTGCTTGACATGGATAGTACTGCTATCACCAAAAGAGCCGCGGCCAATTTTATCAGCAATCATATCCCATCGCCGATCAAACGCGGACTCGATATTGATGTCATATCTATTCTTGAGGAACAGGGCGATCAGTACCCTGGTATAACTTACAGCATTGAATCGGTGCGGCAATATCTGGCCGATGCTGCCATCGAAACATTTATCGGTTATGTTGGCGAGGTTTCTCCAGAAGAGATAAAAACCTTTCCGGATAAAGAGTATCGACCGGGAACTTTGATTGGTAAAAAAGGAATTGAGAAAACATACGATCATCTTTTGCGCGGTATTGAGGGAACTGAATACATCGAAATTTCGGCGAAGGGAAAAATTATTGGTCATTATGAAGGTAAGGAAAAAATTCCGGCTGTTCCCGGCGATGACATTAGCCTAACGATAGATATTGATCTCCAAAAATTTATTGTTAACCAGTTTAATAGTTTTGATACCCAGTATTGCTGCGGTTCAGTAGTAGCGATGGACCCTCGTAATGGAGAAATTCTGGGAATGACCTCATTCCCACAGCTTGATCCCAATATCTTTTCCGGCCCGATACCGTCTGATTTATGGCAAGACATCATCTCTGACACCATGCTCCCACTTTTGAATCGTCCGTTGGCCGGTATATATTCACCCGGTTCAACTACCAAATTGATAACTGCCGGAGCGGCACTGGAATTGGGGAAAATCTCCGATAAATTACTTTTTCGACCCTGTTTCGGTGGAATGAAATTCGGAAACAGGGTTTTTCATTGCTGGGATCTGGGCGGTCATGGTCGTCTTGATTTATACCAGGCGATTGAACAATCATGCAATGTTTATTTTTATCAAATGGGATTGCTTGTCGGGATCGATCCATGGGCCGACTATGTTATGCGATCCGGTTTCGGCAAAAAAACCGGAATTGATGTTCCAGGAGAAGTACCTGGGATTGTTCCTAATTCGGATTATCTCGATAATTTGTATGGTGTGAAAAAATGGACCCATTTTTTAATGTTAAACTTCGCCATTGGCCAGGGGGAATTTACGATAACTCCCCTTCAACTGGCTCAATTTTATTGCGGCTTGGCCAATAAGGGAATGATTTATAAACCGCATTTTTTAAGAGAGCGCATTCGTCATGATGGAAGTTCTGTTAAAATTGCTCCTGCTCTATCCTTTAGACTCCCATTTTCCGCAAAGAATCTCGAAATTCTTAATGAAGCATTGAAGCTGGTTGTCCAGGGGGAACATGGCACCGCGCGGGGAAGAAAAAAGGCCGAATATAATATTTCAGGCAAAACCGGAACAGCCCAGAACCCGCATGGCGAAAATCACTCGTGGTTTGTCGCTTTCGCTCCCTCAGAAGATCCCCGTATTGTTGTTGCGGCGCTGGTGGAAAACGGGGGACACGGTTCCGATGTTGCCGCTCCGTTGGTTGGCAAAGTGATTGATTATTATTTAAAAAAGAACGTTCCGGAACTATTTGAAAAAAAAGAAAAAGAGGACGAAGGTTAGGTAGTCATGCTTGAATATCGGC
>DAOUVS010000079.1 GCA_030667525.1 Candidatus Zixiibacteriota bacterium
AGGGTAATATTATTACTGGTAAGACCAAGTTTTTTTCTAATATTTTTTCTCTGACTACGAATAGTCTCAATCGATATTTCCAGATTGGATGCAATCTCCTTGGTGGTCATACCATTTTTTATCATATTACATATTTGAACTTCCCGCGGCAGCAGTCCGGCATACTTCGATTCCAGTTTATTTATAAATGGCGAGGCGATTTCTTCCAGGCTGTTTTGTAGAAGTGAGATATAATGTTTTTCATCGGGGTCGGATTTATCCCGAAGTTTCCTTAATATCGGCATTATAATTTTGTTAATATTTGATTGAATAAAAGATGTTGTCTGTTTCTTTTCGAATTCAATTTGGCTGAGAACTTCTTTCAGAGCGATATTTTTTCCTCTGATCGCAACCTGTTCGGTAATTAGACGTTCATGAGTATTTTTTAATTTTTCTTCTGCCCGAACACGAGTAGTATATTTCCCAATTTCCCTGGCTAAAGCATCAACCAGCGTTCTCTCCCCATCAAGGAAAGGATCTTTATTATTTTCCGACTCATGTCCTAAATAACATACTTCTACTACGCCTGCTGTTTTACCTGCAACTTTGATATCGGCAGTTAATTTATGTTCGGTTTTTTTGAAATTATCGGTTTTAAATTCATTTCCTTCAAAAGTGATTCTGGCGCAAGTCAGTTCCGGATGTTGCCCAACAGGCGGAATCAGATCAACAATGTCCTGCAGAAATTCATTTAATGTTTTGTCAGGGATATCCTTGAGGAGTGATACTTCATGAAAACAGTTGAGTTCTTTAAGGCGTTCTTTGAGATTAAATGCTGTATCTTTCAGCGCCTCCTTATCCCGCTTCCGTTCAGTGATATCAACCCAGTTGGACAGATGGTATTGAAGGCGTCCTTTCTTTTTTATAATCGTGGAACTAATTTCAACCCAGAATAATTCCCCGTTTTTCTTTGTGAAAAGTTCCTCTATTTTATAGTCGCCCTTTTCCATAGCCTTTTCAAAATTCTGCCTGGTATTCTTCAAGTTTGATTTTGTCCACCATGGATATGGAACCTTAATATCTATTAACTCATCAGACGAATAACCGGTTAGTTCTTCCAGGGCAGAGTTGACATACTCTATAGAAGTATCCGAATTTATTCCTATAATAGGATTGGGGGATTTATTCGTTAGGGCAGAAGAGAGTCTTAAGCTTTCCAATAGAGTTCTATTTCCCTGCGCCCCCTTATCTATATGCGGATTTTTGCAACTGGCTAAAGCCTTTTTTAATCTTTCTCTATAAATGCAGTGATGATTACTAAAATCAATTGCCTCAACTGGCTCTTCTTTTAATTTTAACTTCTCTGCCACTTCTGCTGTAATACGGTTTTTTTTATGTGGCTGTCTAATTTCTGGTTTTGACTTATATGTATTCATATCTGTAATTACTATCGGCAAATATCCATTGATAATAAACACTTCCTGGCGTATTATCTAAGAATCAGGTTCTCGAAAAAATCTAATCAGTGAAATATTTCGGAGAAATATAATTGACATTTTTATTTTGATATTTAAAAAAACCGCGAGTGATTAATCACTCGCGGTTTAAGAATAGAAAATGTGGGCTAACATTTTCCATATTTCAGACTATTTATTAAAACTCAGCCATTTCCTCTTCTTCCAGCGGAATCACTTCTTCAGCACTGGCATTATGCATACTGGTTTTGACGTCAGTATGTTTATCCTGTTTCCTCTTGTTAATTTTTTGCAATTTTTCTCTTAATTTACTCGCTGCCTTTTTTGAGGATGATTCGTGATTAATGTTTGAATTGCGTTTTTGATTGCCATGTGAGGCTGAATTGATACCCATCGAATTGGAATTGGAACCATAGATGATCAGCGATAATTCCGTAACCGCCCTTTGCAATTCCTGCGCCTGTGAAGCCAACTCTTCTGAGGCCGATGATGATTCTTCGGCATTCGAAGCATTTTGCTGGGTAACCTGATCCATTTGGCCAACGGCAACATTAACCTGATCAACACCCTGCGCCTGCTCATCACTTGCCGCAGTCACTTCGCCAATCAAATCGGTTGTTTTTTTAATACCGGAGTCGATGGTTTTGAGGATTTCAACCAGTTCTTCTGCTGATCTAACACCGCCATCGGCATTTTTCTGAGATTCTTCAATTAATGAGCTGGTATTTTTGGCCGCTTCCGCTGAACGCTGAGCCAGATTTCTAACCTCTTCTGCAACAACGGCAAAACCTTTACCGGCTTCACCTGCACGGGCCGCTTCAACAGCCGCATTTAATGCCAATAAGTTGGTTTGGAAAGCGATCTCATCGATAACTTTGATAATTTTGGCAGTTTCATCGGACGAATTCTTAATCTCCTGCATCGCTTCGGACATCGAGTTCATGGCCGTCATACCCTTATTGGTTTCATCGCTGGCATCGGAAGCAAGACCGTTAGCCTGTTTGGCATTTTCAGCATTCTGCTTGGTCATACTGGCCATCTCTTCGAGTGAGGATGATGTTTCTTCAAGCGATGAGGCCTGCTCGGAAGCACCTTCGGCCAGAGATTGACTAGCCGAAGCTACCTGCTCAGAGGCGGAACCGACCTGTTCGGCGCCAGAGGATAAGTTGCCAATAATTCTAATCATCGTCTTAGTTATGCCCCGGGCGATTGTTACAGCAAGGAAGATACCCAATAAGGCGGCAGCGATGGCAATTATTGTTACAATTGTTTTGGTATTACTGGCAGCGCTAAGCATCTGCTCATCGGTCATTACATTACTTTCAACAGTTTGATTTATCTTGCCAAGCAGTTGCTGTACCTTTTCCAGATTCGGTTTTGAATCATGAGCAAAGATGCGATTAGCTTCATTCATACCCTGAACACGGTTTTCCTGCCATTCCAGAGTTTTATCTATGGCGGCCAGTGTCTGATTAGCATAATTTTCTGTGTTTTCAGTGTAATATTCCAATGCCTCACCAGCTTTGTCATTTTTCAAGAGCCCATCAATTTGGATGGCGCTTTCATGAAGCTGTCTATGCGGCCCATCAATCATACCCAACGCACTGGCAAATTCAGGATACTGACGTTTTAACTCGGCAACTTCCGGTGAGTTCATCCACTTTCCGAGACTGCACATATTGGGATCTGCTTCCACATTGAGTTTGTCATGATTTTGAAGAAAAGCATCCTTAATTTGGTGTGTCCAGTGTAAATGATCGCCTTTTTTCTCCTGAAGAAAGCCGCCCAATGCAACATCGGCCTGCTGAAAATGTTTACCGATGTCAATTGCCGATTCATGCAGAAGGCTATGCGGCTCTTCAATATCAGCCAGAATTGAAGCCAATTGTGGTACCAATTCTTCGGCATGGTTGCGGCCCTCGCCGTAATACCATGTACCGAACGCGCATTTATGCGGATCGGTCTGTACATTTAATTCAGTAATGTTTTCGTCGGTCAATAGTGCCGAAACCTGGTTGGCCCAGTTAAGATGTTCAACCTCTCTTTGAACCATCTCGCCCCGGAGCACGTTACCGTCGATAACCTCAGTAGCGTTGCTGACAATATCGCCAACGCCGGTAATCGACCAGACGGCAATGAAGCCGAGCATGACCAGTATAACCGCAAAGCCGCCACCGATTTTTTTGCCCAATGACATTCTTTTTTCACTCATTTTTGTCTCTCCCTTTGTTTGTTTGGATGCAATATATTCTTGCATATTTTGATCAGATTTGAAAATGCGCACAGAATAAATTCAACACCCTATTTCTTATTTTCAACTACTTGGATATTCTTTAGTCCCCCTTTTATGAAGTTGGATTTATTTGCTTTGTTTATAAAATCGCCAAAATGGCGAAAGAATTGATGGTATAAGATAGGGGCTTTAATGGGTGTATTGCCTCCCCATTAGGATAGAAGCAAATTATTCATTATTTCTCGGATTCGTGATGCTAATGTAAGGCAGAAGTGCCAATGGTACACAGACTTATGATGAAATTAGGTGGATTTTAAATAAACTGATAGATTTATTTGTTTATTGGCGATACCGAGTTTATTTCTGATATCTTTACGTCGCCCGCTAACAGTTTGAATTGAAATATTGAGAGCGTCCGCAATTTGTTTCGATGATAGTTCATTCTTAATCAAATTGCAAATTTCTAATTCTCGTGGCGACAGTTTGGAATATTTTGATTCCAGCTTGGATATGAAAGATGCCGTAATATTTCCTAATGCCTCATCCAACATTTTAAAATAAATATCTCGATCGGGATTTCTTTCATTTTTTATAATATCCACCAGTGGCAAAACAATTCTGTTTATGTTATTCTGAATATTGTTTTTCATCAGATTCTTCTCATAATCAATTTGCTTCGATATCTCGTTTAAGGTCAGGTTTCTTTGCCTTAATTTGACCTGCTCCTCTATAAGGCTGGCGTGTTTGCGTTTTAATCGTTCTTCGACCCGCTTACGATCAGTGATATCACGATATATTGTTAATTTTTTAATTTCTTCGCCGGGATAATATAACGGTACTTCAAGAATATCGAATATTTTCTCAATATCACCAAATCTTCTTTCCCAGGAAATGACATTGCCTGAAAAAACTTCATTGCTTCTGCACCATGGGCATATATCTTCGCGATTGTATAAATAATTAAAACACTTTTTCTTTCCGGGTGTGCCAAACACATTTTGAAGCGAAGGACTGGTATAATGAATGGAATATTGATTGTCTGATATATAGGCCCCATCGGTGAAATTATTCAGCGTCTGAATTAGGGAATTGTCCATTGATCTATATTTCACCTCTGACGAAGGTTTTGCCGGAACACTTAAATCGTCAGACATCAAAAGGGGGGGTAAATCCGCTATTTTGTTGTTGTCCAGCGGCGGCTTTTCCCTGGATTTTTTTATTTCCAGTTTTGTAATTGTCTCGCTCATAATATAATAAGACACTAACTCCAATAATTTCAACAGCTTAATAATTATATCGGCAAATATCCATTGATAATAAACAGTTATGGGAGAATTATTTATGAATCAAATTCTTGAAAAATCTAATTAGTGGAATATTTCTAAGAAATATATTATATATCTGCAATCATATCCTAATCGCTGGAGGAAAATAATGAGTAAAATGTCTCGCAGGAAATTTCTAAAAACCGGAGCCAAAGGAGCCGCCTTAGTTTCAATACCGGCTTTCTTTGGCGCTAACCCGGTGGCGGCAATATTATCGTCAGCCGGAGGAGAATTAACATTGAACGATTATTACAATTTGTTTAAAGTCGATGAAACAATAATTCATAAAATTATGTCTATCGCGCTGGAGCGCGGCGGTGACTATTGCGATCTATTTTTCCAGCATCGCATTTCAAATACAATAAATCTTGAGGATAATCTGGTCAGCCGGGCCAACACCAATGTTGATTTGGGCGTCGGGATCCGGGTTATCAAGGGTGATCAAACCGGTTATTCCTATACTGAAGATTTGTCTTTGAAATCGATGAGTCTGGCGGCCAAAACGGCGGCCAATATTGCCAGTGGAACCAAGGCTGTGGCGCCGGTTGAGCTGAAACTTCATGAAACACCCGATTATTACCTTATTGAATCACCCTGGGAAGAGGTCAACGCCGACAAAAAAGTGCCACTTTTACAAACCGTTAATGACCGGATGATGGAACTTGATAATCGTGTTACAAAAGTGCAGGTTTCATTTGCGGACAGTAATACTCACATGATGGTTGCTAATTCAGATGGCCGAATAGTATTTGATTATCAACCGATGACAAGGATGTTTGCTTTTTGTTCTGCCGAGCAGAATGGTCGGCGTGAAGAGAATTTTTACCGGCTGGGTGGACGGTATGGAATTGAACATTATAGCGACGATAATTTGAACAGGATTGCCAAAACCGCCGTTGACCGGACGGTGACACTTTTTGACGCGGTCAAACCTGAGGGCGGCGAAATGGAAGTAGTCCTTGCTGCCGGAGAAGCGGGTATTATTCTTCATGAGGCAATCGGTCATGGAATGGAAGCCGATTTTAACCGCAAGGGTGAATCGCTTTTCGCCGACAAAATCGGCAAGAAAATAGCCGAGGATTTTGTGACGATTGTTGACGACGGAACCCTGCCGAATATGCGCGGCACTATTAATATCGATGATGAGGGTAACGATTCTCATAATACCGTTCTGGTAGAAAACGGTATTCTCAAAAGTTATCTGCACGATCATATCAGCAGTAAGCATTACCATGTTAAACCGACCGGAAACGGACGGCGGCAGTCTTTTCGTCATGTTCCAATCCCAAGAATGACAAATACATATATGCTGAAAGGGCCGCATACCAAAGAAGAGATAATAGGAAGTGTTAAAAAGGGATTGTATGCCGAGGCTTTCACCAATGGTGAAGTCAATATCGGTCCCGGCGATTTCACTTTCTATCTCAAATCTGGTTATTTAATCGAAGACGGAAAAATTACCAGACCGGTCAAGGATGTTAATATTATTGGCAACGGTCCTCAGGTGCTTAAAGATTTTGTTATGGTTGGTGACGATCCTCAAATTGGAGAAGGTGGTGGAACTTGCGGTAAAAATGGCCAGAGAGCACCGGTTACCGATGGCATGCCGACGACGAAAGTATCCAAAATTACCGTTGGCGGAGTTTCTTGATAGATTAAACAGGTCACCAAAAAAAAAGATATTTATAGGATTAGATTATGAATAATAAAGAAAGAATGGAACTGGCCAAATGGGTTATTCTCCAGGCCCAAAAAAGCGGTGCCAAAGATGCTGCCGTTAATGTAAATATGTCGAGAGACATAGAGGTTGAGCATCGCAATCAACAGCTTGATAAGTTGACCGACGCAACCGAAAATTCTCTTAAGCTGTCGGTCTATGCCAATAACAAATACTCCAGTCATTCGACTAACGACCTCGATAAAAATGCACTGAGCAAATTTATCGAGGAAGCGGTTTCGATGACCAAATATCTGAGCGAGGATAAATATCGCATCCTACCCGACCCAAAATATTATCAGGACAGAAAAGAGATCGATCTTCATATATACGACCCCGATTATGAGTCGGTAACTTCCGAAAACAGGGTCAAGCTTGCTCGGGAGATGGAAGCGACCGCTATGGGAATCAGCGAAAAGGTGGTTGCCTGTACTTCCTACTATAGTGATTCCTACAATGAATCGACCAAGGTTCACAGCAACGGCTTTGAAGGTTCTCGTCGCTCTACTGCATTTGAGATTGAAATCGAAGTAACTGTCTGCGATGAAAAAGAGTGCCGCCCCAACGATTATGATACTAAGACGGTTCGATATTTTAAGGACCTTCCCAATCACGAATTACTTGCCCAAAAGGCTGTCAAGCGGGCTTTCAGCAAGATTGGTCAGCAAAAGATAGACTCCGGAAAATATGATATGATTGTGGAAAATCGCGCCAGAGCAAGCCTTTTGAGGGCACTCTTTAGACCGATGCAGGCAAGGAATATCCAGCAAAAAAGATCATGTTTTGAAGGAAAGCTGGGTCGGAAAGTGGCCTCAGAGAAACTAACCCTGATTGATGACCCGTTTATTGAATATGGTCTTGGATCGCAGTTATATGATGGTGAGGGAATGGCGACCCAAAAACGGGTTATGATTGAAAAGGGAGTCCTGAAATCGTATTACGTCGATAATTACTATGGCAAAAAACTTGGCTGGGAACCGACAATCGGTAGTTCGACAAACAGTACTTATGAATATGGGGATAAATCGCTTGATGATTTAATTGCTATGATGGGTACTGGAATTCTTGTCACCGGATTTATTGGCGGCAACTCCAATTCTACCACGGGTGATTTTTCTTATGGTATTATCGGGAAGTATATCGAAGACGGCAAAATAGTCAAACCGGTTTACGAGATGAACGTTTCCGGTAACGTTACCGAACTCTGGAACAAGCTGGTTGAGGTTGGTAATGATCGGTATATATATTCATCTAATCGCCGCGCCAGTATGTATTTCAAGGATATCAATTTCAGTGGTGTATAGACGAGAATCTGTATTGACATTTTAATTACGATAATTTAAAAAAACCGCGAATGAATATTCACTCGCGGTTTTATAATAGAAAATGTGGGGCTAACATTTTCCATATATATCAATTCATATTAAAATTCAGCCGTCTCCGATTCTTCAAGCGGTAAAACCTCTTCGGCTGTTGGTTTTAAATTTTTCGTGGATTTTTTCGGAGTTGCAGTTGAATAATTAAAAGAGTTCATAGCCTGTTTGCCGTTTTGTCTATTGGGCTGTTGCTGACGTTTCGTAATTATTAAGTTTGCTTTGGCACCATGGATGATGCCATTCAGGTCAGCAACTACCCTCTGCATCTCCTGCGCCTGCGAAGCTAACTCTTCTGAAGCCGACGATGATTCTTCGGCATTAGAGGCATTCTGTTGTGTGACCTGATCCATCTGGCCAACGGCGGTGTTCAACTGTTCGACACCCTGCGCCTGTTCATCGCTGGCGGCGGTGACCTCACCCAGAAGATCGGTAACTTTTTTGATGCCACCGGTTATGTTCTTTAAAATCTCCACCAGTTCTTCGGTTGATTTTACGCCGCCTTCGGCGTTCTTCTGTGCACCCTCGATAAGCGAACTGGTATTTTTGGCCGCTTCGGCCGATCGCTGAGCCAGATTTCTTACCTCTTCTGCAACGACGGCGAAACCTTTACCGGCCTCACCGGCACGGGCTGCTTCGACAGCCGCATTTAATGCCAACAAGTTAGTCTGGAAAGCGATCTCATCGATAACTTTAATAATTTTGGCAGTTTCATCAGATGATTTCTTAATCTCCTGCATCGCCTCGGACATGCTATTCATGGCGTTCATACCTTTATCGGTGGCGGCGCTGGCGTCAGACGCAAGTCCGTTTGCCTGTCTGGCATTGTCGGCATTTTGACGAGTCATGCTTGACATTTCTTCCAATGAAGAGGAGGTTTCTTCAAGCGATGATGCCTGTTCCGATGCCCCTTCTGCTAATGATTGGCTTGCGCTGGCGACCTGCTCAGATGCTGATCCCACCTGTTCGGCACCACTGGACAAGGCAACAACAATGCGGTTGATAGGTTTGGTGATGCTGCGTGCAATAAATATGGCCAAAATAATACCAATAATAGCAGAAATTATACTAATTATTGTAACCAGCATCGATGTCTGGGATGATACGCTGGCCATATCGGTTTGATATTGTGTACTAACTTTATGAGCTTCTTTACCTATTTTTCCCAGTAACCCCTGAACCTTTCCAAGGGCATTTTTTGTATCAGTAGAATAAATATAATTTGCTTTATTCATTCCTTCAGCCATCTTCTCGGTTCTATCTTGTATGGCACGAAGTGCGGTCTGAGTTTCCGGAAGAACAGCCATGGTTTCATTTTTGAATATCGCATACGCTTTGGCTTTTGCCTGTGAGTCGTTTGGATTCCACTGTTCGTCAATCTGAATAGCAGACTTATGCAGTCTTTCGTGCGGTTCTTTCATCGCATTAATTAAATTAGCGAGTTCCGGGTCGGAAGCGGCAGCTTTTTGACCTGCCTCACCGTAGAGGAATTTACCAAGGCCACAAAGGCGGTGGTCGGTCTGAACATTGAGTTTTTCCTGATTCTCAACAAAAAGCATCAGGCAACTGTTGACCCATTTGAGGTGGTCAGTCTCTTTTTCGGCCAGAAACTTTGGAAGGGTCAGATCAGCCTGGTGGAATACATTGCCAATTTCTACCGCACTGGCATGAAGATGATTGTGCGGTTGCTCGATTTCAGCAAGATACGTTTTAGTTTCAGGTATAAATTTCTCCGCGGCCAAACGCCCTTCGCCATTATACCATTTGCCGAAGGCGCACATTTTCGGATCCGTTTGAACTGAAAGTTTGGTGACATTTTCATCTGTCAATAATGCACTTACTGCTGAAGCCCAGTTGAGATGATCGATCTCTCTCTGGGCGATTTCGGCCGATATTTTATCGCCCTCAACCAATTTATCGGAATTGCCTATAATACTATTAATGCCGAAATAGGACCATCCGGTAACGATCAAAAGTAAAAATATTATTGCCCCAAATCCAGCCCCGATTTTTGCTGCCAGTTTCATGTTCTTGAACATTTGCAATCTCTTTTCTGCCCCACCTGCTGTTATTTCCCCAATACCTCTTCTACCAAATGCCCACTTTTGCTTTCTTTAGCTTTCTCCCTCCTTTTTTGATTGCCTGATTTTCTCGTCATATGACCATGATTCGGCATCTATGGAAATGAGACGAGGGGATATAACGAGTTACAAATGGGTTATAAATATTGGCCCATTTGTAATCATAGTGTTAGGATTGACTATATAAATAAGGAATTTAGAGGAGATAATATTGAATTTTTGGGCGTAGTATTATTAAGTCGTTTGCAAAAACGATGTTAAACTTACTTTTTTCCCGGAAATATTAAGCTTTTTCCTGATCTGTTTGCGCTGATTGCGGACCGTTTCCCATGAGGTATTAAGGGTTTGGGCAATGTCTTTAGTGCTTAAACCGATTTTGATCATATTACTGATCTCCGCTTCTCTCGGTGTAAGTTTTCCATATTGTGATTCCAATTTGCCGACAAACGGATGAGTAATCTGTTCCATGCTATTTTTCAAGAGTAATATACTCTTTTTATCTTCGGGATTGGCTCTCTCCATAAGTCTTCCCAAAATCGGCATGACGGTTTTATCTATATTTGTCTGAATTTGAACCGCTATTTCCTTTTTATCATCTTCTATCAGGTCAAGAACTTCCTTAAGGGCGATATGTTTCCCAATCAAGGCAGACTGTTTGGCCTCAAGTTTTATGTTTAAATCTATTAGCGACTTTTCTGCCTCTTTGTATTTGGTAATATCTGTTATAATTCCCAGAACGGCCGAATCACCTTTGTAAGAAATTAATTTTGTTGATAGAATCACCTCAATTCTTTTGCCCGATTTAGTGAGAATTGCATATTCCATCGGCGGAGATTCTATTCCCTCCAGATATTTGTTAAAGCGATTATTCAATTCATCCAACGATTCAGGAGCAATCACACAGTGAAAATCGAAATCAGATGAGTAAAGTTCATCCTTGGTATATTCCATAACTTCTTCACATCTGCGATTAGCATATACGAACTTGCCGAGACAGTTGATAAAAATCATATTGGGTGACTGCTCTGACAATCCTCGAAATTTGTCTTCGCTTTCTTTTAGCCTTATTTCGTTTAACTTGCGTTTGGTGATATCACGGTTACAGCCACGTTGACCAAGATCAAGCCCATTATTATCATAAACAGTTTGGCATACATGTCCAATCCATCGCTCTTTTCCACTTTTGGTGATGATACGAAATTCAAGGGGAATAGGTTCTCCAGATTTACGGGATTTATGTTTATGATTCTTTACTAAATTAACATCATCAGAATGGACAATGGATAAAAGTAATTTTGGATTTTGTAAAAACTCATCCGCACTGTATCCAGTTATCCTTTTACACGATGGAGAAACATATATAAATTTACCTTTGGGATTAACCCAATATTCCCAGTCATAAGAATAATTTGCCACCTTACTATATTTCTCTTCGCTCTCCCGCAGCCTCTCCTCGGCC
>DAOUVS010000347.1 GCA_030667525.1 Candidatus Zixiibacteriota bacterium
AAAACCATACCTGATGGCCCGCATGGGAATTGGGTTTGTTCCTGACAATCGCCGGGTATTTGCCGACCTTACGGTGGGAGAAAATCTGGAGATTTCCGAAAGAAACTTTCAAGAGGGTGGGTGGAACAAGGATCGGGTGTATGAATTTTTCCCGGCTTTAGGGGAAATAGATACCCGTAGAGCCGGATTTCTAAGTGGCGGTGAACAGCAAATGCTGACCATTGCAAGGGCGCTGATGACCAACCCGGAGTTTATTTTGCTTGATGAGCCCACCGAGGGATTAGCACCCTTGATTGTAAACATGCTCGAAGAACAGATTGCCCGCCTCAGAGAGAGCGGTATGACCGTTCTTTTGGCAGAACAGAACCTGGAAGTCGCATTGCGCCTGAGCGACCGGGGATATATTATCGACAACGGTGTGATTAAGTATAACGGTACCAGCAACGATCTCAGAGACAACGAAGAAGTCAGGAACAAATATCTTTGTGTGTAAGTTTTTCCGGGAAACAGGCCATGAACAGGGTATGGTATCAAGTATCAATTTTATATTTATTGATTGGCGCCGTCGTTAAAATCACCGGGAGTATATTTCGCTTTAATAATTTATTTTTAGCCCTTACCGTCTATGGCTTTGTATAAACTAGAGGGTGCGAAACTTGAGAATTTAATTAATGATTGATTGATGAAAAATGTTCGCCATGAAGATTTTTTATCTGCAATATCCCATTTCGCTCATGATTTGAGGATAGTCTGTTATGATTCCTGAGGCCCCAGCCTCAATAAATTGAATCATGTCATTTTTGTCATTAATGTTATATAAACCGACTCGAAATCCTTTTCGTGTTACTTCCTTTACCTCTTCCGGCGTAGTGAGCTTTCGGTTTACATTATAAGCCGCGAATTCAAAGTCCCCCCAGTTTAACGGCTTAATATCAGGATAACCTATTAATGCTTCGACTCTATATTCAGATCTTTTCTTCCGGATCTCCCGCAACCAATCGTGATTAAAAGAAGATATAACGAACTGATCTATCGAAAATTCCATTTGTTCTAATTCACGAAGCACACGATCTAAAACGGGAAATTGTTTCATTTCATCTGGAAGTACTTTTAACTCCAAATTGATTTTCCAGTTTAATTTTTGAGTCAGCTCAAGTGCTTCGGTTAAGGTTGGAATTTTTACGCCGCAATAGCTGTCCAAATCCGTTGGGGATATGTTTCCTGCTGAGATTTGCTGGTGCGGGTCTGTTTTGACAAACCAGGACCCGGCGTCAAGGCTTCTGATCTCATCTATGGTAAATGAAGTAAATGTCCAGGGATCGCGATCCGGAAATCGATTTTCGGCATCGGTTGTCAGTGCCAGAGAATGGTTATGAAATAAAATAAGTTCTTCATCTTTCGTTACACCAATGTCGGTTTCCCACATGTGGGCGCCAAGATCATATGCTTTTTGTGCTGCTGTCAGTGTGTTTTCGGGAGCAATACTGCGAGCTCCGCGGTGAGCTATATTTAAAATCATTTTTTTTCGTCGAATAAGTTTTAGGTTGTTAGAATTTGAGGTCTTTGCAGATAAGCGCAGACTTCGAACCGGCACTTTTCGAAGTCTGCGCTTATCTACACGATCTGTTTTTCACTTATGAAAAAAATATTTTGAGTTTATCATAAATGGACATATTTATAAATTTAATTTAACCTGTCCATGACAACCACAAATTTGTTGAGTCCTGACAGATTGAAAAATCTGTTCTAATTGGAATGTGCATGCCCTGCCTGCTACCTGAGATTTGCTATTATATTGCCGGCGATAAGTACGGCCAGTATAGCTGCAGCAATCAATTGGATATGTTCGGGAAAGATTTGGGAAGCCTGTCCGATAACGGC
>DAOUVS010000144.1 GCA_030667525.1 Candidatus Zixiibacteriota bacterium
ATAAATTTCAAATTTTATTTATTTGCTATCGAGGCCTTTTTGGTCTTCATATCTTTGGAGCGTTGGGCGATCTCGGCAATAGCTTCTATTGCTTTATCAATATGTGCTTCGGTGTTAAACGGTCCGATTGCAAATCTGACTCCGCCATGAATCTTAACTAAATCAAGCTGCTTATGAACCAGCGGTGCACAGTGCAGACCGGTGCGGGTAGCGATATCATAGTCAACGTCAAGCATAATCCCGACATCACCAGCCTCGAGACCATCAACATTGATAGTTATCGCCGAAAGATGGTTTTCCAAGCTGTCACAACAGTAGGTGATAACACCATCGATTTTATTGAAACCGTCGAGAAGTTTTTGAGCCAGCCTCATCTCCTGAGCATGAATTTTCTCGACCCCGCCCTGCTCTTTGATCCATTCCTGCCCGGCCCAGAGAGAGGCGATCCCAACCACGTTGGGGGTACCATACTCCATCCGATACGGGTATTCATCGAGATGAAACGGAAACGCCGAACGGACCCCGGTCCCGCCGGCGCGAGTGTGGGCTATCTCAACATGTTTGCGAACACAGAGTCCGCCAATACCGGTTGAACCCATCAGTGATTTATGCCCGGTGAAAGCAAGAACATCAATATTCATATCTTTCATGTTAATCGGAACCATCCCGGCTGTTTGCGCCGAATCAATTGCAAACAGGACATTTTTTTCATGACAGATTTTACCGATCTCCTTGATCGGTTGCACCGTGCCTAAAACATTGGAGCCATGATTAACAATGACCAGTTTGGTGTTTGACTTTATTGCATTGCTTATATCCTCGGGGTCGATAAATCCTTGATCGTTAAACGGGACAAAAGTTGCTTCAACATTTTTATCCCTGACCAGTTGATTGATCGGCCTGATAACCGAGTTATGTTCCAGATTGGTAGTGACAACATGATCACCTTCAGATAAAAGTCCCGCAATAATCAGATTGAGAGCGTCGGTTGCGTTATAACCAAAGCATAACCGTTCCGGGTTGGTCTCGTCACCGCCAAAAAATCGGGTCAGCCGCTGACGAAGTTCTTCAACCAGATTACCAGCTTCAATAGCCTTGTCAAAACCGCTTCGACCCGGATTAACGCCGCATCCACGGTAAAAATCGGTCATGAATTTGTAAACAGAATCTGGTTTTGGCCAGGAGGTGGCCGCATTATCGAGATAAATTAGTTTTTCCAATTGGTCTTCTCCACAGTCTATATTGTTCTGACAAAAAGATAAGAAAAAACGGCAAAATGTCAACCGGATAAAGGTTTGGGTCGAAACGTTACATGTTTGAAAAAAACTTATATCGTGTAACTTGTTAATTTACAGTATATTATAAAATTTGGTAATTTTTTGTATCTAACTTGTTGGTATTGGTGAACAAAAATGACATAAAATAGATGTTAAATCTGGAACCTTATGATATATAAAAGGTTAAATATGTTGACAAATTATTAAATGATACTATATTTAGTATCATAGACAATCAAGGGTTTGCGTATATATGACGATAAGGTAATTAGATTGACTGACTATAAAGACCTCTTCAAAAGACTTAATGAGTTTCGTAATTATAGGAAACCTGAAATTAAGCTTGCTGAAGTCGGAAAATTAATGGAAGAAATCGGAGTAGAAAGGTTACGTACGGGAAAAGGTGAGGGAAGAAGAAAGGGACAATGTTCTAAAATATTTTATTTCCATCCAATCTTGAAGACAATTGGCAAAGATGGAAATATAGTTATTCATAAGAAACACAAAAAAAGAGAAATGATATATACATCTAATTTCAAAAGGCATGTATATCCTAAGCTACGCGCAATTATTGAGTTATTACAAATGAATGGAGAGAAGTGATGTCAAAGAAAGACCTTAAATATTTTTTGGGGCTAGACTATGACGTTAAAGTAGTAAAAATAGAGGACGAGGACGGATTTGAATATAAGGCATATTCAAATGAGTTAGATGATTTTGCATTCTATGTTATCGGAGATACTAAAGCTGATGCGATTGAAAGTTTTGAGGAAGTACGCACAG
Source organism: Candidatus Zixiibacteriota bacterium (assembly GCA_030667525.1). Classification (GTDB taxonomy): domain Bacteria; phylum Zixibacteria; class MSB-5A5; order GN15; family PGXB01; genus JAAERC01. The sequence continues at coordinate 2,061 of DAOUVS010000144.1, forward strand.
AATTGTTTGAACACTATTTTGAAAATAACATCCCAATACCTGAGCCAGTAAGAGAAAAAGAAGAGATATTACCCAGTGGTAAATTTATTATACGCACTTCACCCAAAACACATGCAGAATTAATTGTCTTGGCCAAGAAGAATAATCAAAGTCTTAATCAATACATTAATACACTATTTGATAGATTTAATACATCAGAATTGATTTTGGAAAATATGAAAAAAAGAATGAACTCAATGACTGAAAAATGTCCGAGTTTTAGTCAAGATAAGAATTATGATGAAATAAAGTATCCATGGGGCGATAGGTATAATTTTGCAAATAAACGTAGTAAAGTAGGTTAATAATGCAAAGCAATGATTTAGAAAATAAAATTTCTCCAAAGAAGTATAATGAATATCTTAAACATGTTGATATTGCTGATATATATTTAAAGGATTTTAAATCAACATTATCAACACGCATATTTGAAGGTAAGGCAAACTTGCAATTTAAGGAAAAGATCAACCTAGTAAGTTATCTCGAAAAATGCGCAATAATAGAGAATAGCTATTTAATTAAAGCCAAGACGGGCAAGAAAAATATATTTAAAATTGAGGCTACATATACTGTAGTGTTTACTACTGAGAAAGAATTGCCAAAAGAGTTTTTTGAAATATACAACACGCATAGCCTTCCTCTACAGACTTTTCCCTATTTAAGAGAACTGGTTAATTCAACCATCTCTAAAATGGGATTGCCTCCGCTAATTTTACCACTTAGAAAGCATTTATTGGGCCATGGCTCCAAATAATTTCAATTATTAGTAGCCATTAATTGCTGCTCCATGCCTATTATTTATCATTTGTTTTTTTGGCAAATGCCCGCTATTTTGGAAACTTGAGCGTATAAGAAAATAAATATTTCTGATAGACTGGAGAGTTTTTATGAGGGCGCTAATAACCGGAATCACCGGACAGGATGGCTCATATCTGGCCGATTTATTACTGGAAAAGGGGTATGAGGTTTTCGGAATGGTCAGGAGGGCATCGACCGAATCGTTTGAACGGATCGAGCATATTCGCGACAGAATTAATTTTGTTCAGGCTGATCTGCTTGATCAGTTGTCATTGATTAATATTATTGAAGAATCAAAACCTGATGAGATATATAATCTGGCGGCACAATCTTTTGTTCCAACCTCGTGGAATCAGCCGGTTTTGACCGGTGAATTTAACGCTCTGGGAGTAACCAAAATTCTTGAAGGTATCAGGTTATTAAATAAGAAAATAAAGTTCTATCAAGCTTCATCATCGGAGATGTTCGGCAAATTGCAGGAGGTTCCGCAGACCGAAAAAACGCCGTTGTACCCCCGTTCACCGTATGGAGTCGCCAAAGTTTATGGGCACTGGATAACAATAAATTATCGCGAGAGTTATGATCTTTTTGCCTGTTCCGGGATTCTGTTTAATCATGAATCGCCACGGCGCGGGCTGGAGTTTGTTACCAAAAAAATCACCGATGGTGTTGCCAGAATAAAACTTGGTTTGGCCGACGGGCTGGCGCTTGGTAATCTTGATGCCGAACGTGACTGGGGTTTTGCCGGCGATTATGTCAGGGCGATGTGGCTGATGCTTCAACAGGACAGGCCGAAGGATTTTGTGATCTCGACCGGTCAGACCCATTCGGTTAAACAGTTTGTCGAAACCGCCTTTGGATATGTCAATTTGGATTTTAAAGATTATGTTACCACTGATCCCCGTTTTGTTCGTCCAGCCGAAGTGGACCAACTTTTGGGCGATTCTTCCAAGGCCAAAAAAGAACTTGGCTGGGAACCGACGGTTGATTTCAAACGGCTGGTGGAGATGATGGTCGATTACGATCTGGAAAAGCTTCGTGAAGAAAAAAAATAAAGCAATAATTACCGGTGTCGCCGGTTTTGCCGGCTCCTATCTGGCCGAACTGTTGCTCCTGAAAGGGATCAATGTTTTTGGTCTGGTTGCTCCGAAAGAAAAGCTTGATAATATCAATGCGATAAAATCAGGACTTGAGCTGGAGCGGTTTGATATTTTAAATGCCGGCAAGATGAACGATTATATCAAAAAAGTAAAACCTGATTATATTTTTCATCTCGCTGCTATTGCCTCAGTCGGTAAATCTTTTGGAGCGGCGCAGAAAGTATATGATGTCAATTTTACTGGCAGTCTCAATATCTTTGAGGCCGCATTGGGACAAAAAAATCTTAGCAAATTGATTTTTGTCAGCTCTTCAGATATCTATGGAACCTTCAAACCGGTGGGTAAAATATTGGATGAGAAGCAACCGCTTAACCCGATTTCGCCGTATGGCATATCAAAAGCGGCCGGTGAATATCTGGCACAATACTATGTTAGAAACAATAATTTACCAATTGTTCGGGTTCGCTCGTTTAATCATACCGGACCAAAACAAACGACCGATTTTGTGATTCCGTCATTTTGTTCGCAGATAGCCAGGATACAAAAAAGTGGGAAACCTGGAAAAATCAAAGTTGGCGATCTTTCTGCAAAGCGAGATTTTTCCGACGTTCGGGATATTGTGCATGGTTACTATTTGGCGGCAATTAATGGAAAACCGGGTGATGTTTATCAATTATGTTCAGGAAAGGCGGTTTCGGTCGATGGAGTTTTGAAAAATATCATAAAATTGTCGGGGACAACCGTAGAAAGAGAACTGAACAAAGAATTGTTGAGGAAATCAGATATCCCGATCTTGTGCGGAAATAACCAAAAAGCTGGCAAAGAATTAGGCTGGTTTGGCCGATTTAAATTAGAAGATACGTTAAAAACGACACTTGATTTTTGGAGACAGAAGTAAAATAACTCTTAAATAAATTGAGAAAAATATGCTTGATAATCTTTTGAAGAAAATAAAAAACCGAAAAGCCACAGTAGGTATTATCGGTTTAGGTTATGTTGGTTTACCTCTGGCGGTGGAATATGCCGAAGAAGGTTTTTCGGTCATCGGACTTGATATTGCAAAAGATAAGGTCGCGATGGTAAATTCGGCCAAGTCATACATCGATGATATTCCAGATGCACGATTAACCGGATTGGTGAAATCTGGAAAGCTTAAAGCTACTTTTGATCCGGCTCAGATAAAAAAAATGGATACAATATCTATTTGTGTCCCGACCCCTCTGTCCAAAACCAAAGACCCCGATATCAGTTATATTTTAGCGGCAGTTGAATGGATAAAAAAATACCTAAAAAAAGAGATGTTGATTATTCTTGAATCGACAACTTATCCTGGAACTACTGAGGATATGATTTTACCTTTGCTTGAAAGTTCCGGACTAAAAGTTGGCCGTGATTTCTATCTCGCCTTTTCACCCGAAAGAGTCGATCCGGGTAACCCGGTTTTTGCCACCAAAAATACTCCGCGTGTTGTTGGCGGGATTACTCCGCAATGCACCAAAGCGGCAAAACTTTTCTATGAGCAGGCGATTGAAAATGTCGTCGCGATGTCATCGACCAAAGCGGCCGAGATGGTGAAACTTTTGGAAAATACTTTCCGGGCAGTGAATATCGGATTGGTGAACGAAGTTGCTCTGATGTGTGATCGTTTGAAAATCAATGTCTGGGAAATCATTGATGCGGCGGCAAGCAAGCCGTTTGGGTTTATGCCATTTTACCCAGGCCCCGGTCTTGGTGGACATTGTATTCCGATCGATCCTCATTATCTGTCATGGAAACTGAAAAGTTTGAATTATTATGCCCGATTTATCGAACTGGCTGGTGATATCAATTCAAGAATGCCGGAATATGTTGTTGAAAGAATCAGACGGACACTCAATGAGGAAAGTAAATCTGTTAAGAAATCGAAAATTCTGGTTTTGGGCGTTACCTATAAAAAAGACATTATTGATACCCGTGAATCTCCGGCGCTTGACGTTATTAAGTTATTGCACGAAGGGGGAGCACGAGTATATTTCAATGATCCGCAGGTTAAGGAAATAAAACTGAATAACCTGAAATTGAAATCTTCACCACTAACCAAAGCTGGGCTTCAAAGCGCCGATTTGGTAGTGATCTTGACAGATCATTCCGACTATGATTATCAAAAAATTGTGGATAATGCAAAATTGGTGTTTGATTCCAGAAATGCTACAAAGAATATTGCCACTCATAGAAAAAAGATTGTCCTTTTATAGTTTTTCGTAAATCGCTAAACAATAGTCCCGCAATTTGTTAGCAGCGCTGATTGGTCGTGCCGTCAGACTATGATATCAAAGAAATTCGCCCAATCTGCCGATAATACTGTACTGGAAGAATAGTTTTAATTGGCGGATTATTATCGAATGGCGGAAGAATCAAAAATAGCTGAAATATCTAAAACGCTGACTGAGCTTCTGAAAGTTATCAAAGTTGTGTCAGTTTATCCGGCGGGTAATCCGCTGCCTGTAAAACTGCGCGAGTCATTCAGCGAACGGTTTGCGATGCTGATTCAGGATCTCGGTACTTTGACCTTTGATATTGGACGGCACAAAATTCATTATCAGAGTGAAGTTGTTTATGAAGATCATTCCAATGATGAAGCCTTAGCGGAAATATTCTACAAAGCAGGTCTTACGGAAATAACTTTTTCTCCCTCTTTTCAGTATGATGAGTGCAATCAATTTTTCAAGGTAATGAAAGCGTTTGTCAATCGTGACCCGGGTGCTGAGGATCTGGTTGCCTTGTTCTGGCAAGAGGAAATCCCGGGATTTACCTATGCGACAGTTGAGGACGTTTGTCTTGGTGAATATGACGGTGAATTTTCGGTTCGGACCGGTGATGATAAAGAGGATTCGTTTATCAAACGTGGTGGCGGTATCGTTGCCAGTGGCGACGGCTATAGCGGTGGTGAGCCAAATGATGAATCCGGGAAAATTCAGTATAGCAAAATATTTCTTGATGATGATGAATTAGAAGATGCTACCTCCAAAGGTGTTGTTGGCACAGCAGGAGATCAACAGGTAAGCAATTTTAGCGATGAAATACGGATGCCGGCCGGTTCGGTTCCTGGCGTTGGAGGACTTCCAATGCCTCAAATGTTGGCCGATCAAAAGATGGGGCTAACCGGTATTCCGACCCTAAAGTCTGCTCAAATACCTGATACGGTCCAGATATTAAATGAAGCATTTACTCTGTCCGAATCGGACATGGCCAGAATAGAAGAAATTTTAAAAAATGATGCCGAATTTGATCCTTTTGAGTCAACCTGTCGATTGATTAAGGAACTGCTCTGGAGTCAGACCGAATATGGTGAGTTCGCTGAAGTTGTTACTGTCCTGGAAAAAACGCAGACGGAATTTATTCGATTTGGAAATTTAAAAGCGGCGGCGATACTTTTTAATTATCTGGAAGAGATCCAAAAAACACTTGATAAAAACAGATCGCGCTGGAAAGATAGGATTAATGATGCCTTTATTTTTGCCGGCGGAAAAGAAACATTATCAACTCTGGCAAAATCACTAAATAATAATTCAGATATAGGCTCCGATGCCCTCTTTACATATTTGAATATTTTCGGTTGGGAAGCGCTTTCGGCGATTGTTGATCTTCTTGGCGAGTTGGAATTCAGGAAACATCGGGAAG
>DAOUVS010000017.1 GCA_030667525.1 Candidatus Zixiibacteriota bacterium
AATAGCTCCATATTTCCCAGCGCTTCATAGAAATAAAACGAAGCAATTATCGCTGCGATCGCTGAATAAACAACAAAATGTCCCCATCTTTTTTCATATAAAAGAAGAATCGCTCCGGCTCCGATAAAGATGATACCGTTCAGATGTATCAGCAAAGTAAACCCTGCCGTAGCAGCCGATAAGATCAAAAAAGGCAATCTTTTATTTTGTATGAACTCGTAGAGAAAAAAGAAACTCATAAAACCAAAAGCACAAATCATTATTTCCGGACGGTATATAATCGTGTTTCTAAATATAAGCGGGCAAAATAATAGAATCAATAATGTTATCCTGAAAACGGTAATGTTATAATACTTCTTGCAGAAGCCATATAGCAGACCGGTAAGAATTAAACCAGAGAGAAGAGATATCAATCGCAGGCTGTAAGGATTAAAACCGAGAGATTTGATTGAAAGTGCTCCGACCCATATAAAAACTTTGTGATACACCAAAATTCTTTCGTCGTATCTGAGGAAATCCTGAAACATCTCTGATTTAACAATTCCATTTTCAGCCAGATAATATGCCTGCTCACCGAACCATGGTTCATCAATATCTATGTTGAGGCCGGGAATATTGATAACAAACAGAAGCAGCTGAAAAATTAGAAGCGACCAGATAATCGCGCTATGATATTTAAGTATTACTTCTTTCATTATTATTTAATCGATAATTATTCTATTAAAGTTGTGTCCCGTCTATAAATATCATACTCATATTCCGAACCGAGGTATTTGAATTGATTGTGTTCAAGGCAGGTGGTGTCACCCGGTTGACAATCTAAAAGTTTTCGATATTTTTCATCGATAACAATATATTCAGTGTTGAACTCATCGGCCATATTGCACACTATTTCTTTATCAAATTCTTCGCCGCGATTAGATATTATCATCCGGGCCAGATTAAGTGCCACAATTTCATAGTTATCGATTTCATTAAAAATAAAATTCATCGGCACCAATACCCGGCTATTCTGCTTCATATGAGATGCAACTGCTTGATGCCGGGAAACCCAGTCTTTTTTCCCCGTCAGTATTATCTGAAAGCTAAAAAACAGACCAAAACCGATAACAAGGGCGAGCATCACAATAAACAGTTTTTGAAGATAACTTTTTAGACGTTCTGATTCAGTTAGCAGCAGATATATATTCTGCGCTGTTATCAATGCAAAATATGGGAAAAGCATTATTCCATAAAACTTGGTAGTTTTGTTCTGACTGATAATTCCTAATAAAACTATCAGCGAAAAAGTATACACAAGTATCGATCTGTTTTTTATTGCTTTGCTTTTCATCTGATAGAAAACGGTCTATAGAAACAATATAGTTATTCCGTATATCTCCGGTTTCCGAAACAGTCGTTTATGCTCGCTAATTAGATTTTTGAACGGCATATACCATTGAAGATTACTTCCGGCATTACTGGGATCACTGGCAAATTGAAGACGAAACAGTTCCATATTGCCGAGTGCCTCATAAAAATATAGCGATGCAATTAGTATCGATAAGGTCGAAAATGTAACAAATCCGCTCCAGCGTTTATTAAATAGTAGTAGTACTACTCCGGCGCCGATAAACATGATTCCATTAAGATGCACCAGCACAGAGAATCCGGCAACTATTGCAGAGAGTATCAGGAATTTTGTTTTATTACTTTTTATATACTCATAAAGCAGGAAAAAACTACCAAACCCAAAAGTCGCCAGCATTACCTCCGGACGAAAAATAGCGGCATAACGAAATATCAATGGACAGGCGAGAAGAATTATAATAGTCAGTCTGAAAATTGTACTATTATAATATTTCTTACAAAACAGATAAATCAATCCACTGAGTATTAACCCAAAAAGGATCGAAACCAGACGCAAGCTATAAAGCGACAAACCGAACAGTTTTATAAATAATCCGCCGGTCCAGATAAAAGCTTTGTGATAAACCAGAATGCGTTCATTATACCGAAGATAGTCCTGAAACATCTCAGAGCTGACAATTCCATCTCTGGCGAACATAATCGCCTGCTCACCAAGCCAGGCATCGTCGAAATCAACATATAGTCCCGGAATATTGATGGCCAAAAGAAGCAGCTGAAAAATTAAAAGCAACCAGATAAGCGGTCGGTGATATTTGTCTATTATCTCTTTCATTATTACTCAAGACAAAGTATTAAAAATATTAAGAAATATGAAGGAAAATTGATATTAAAAAAGGGCAGGTCTTTTCGACCTGCCCCAAAAAATTGACGATAACTCAAATAAGTAGTTATTCAATCTTCTTTTTCTCTTCTTCTTTTGCTTTCATCGAGGCGAGACCGTAATAAATCAGCATCGCCGCTCCCGCCGCAATCAGCATAACTCCAAAGTAAATCTCAGAGCTGACATAAGTCGGCAGAACCTGTAGGATCACTATCACCAAACCGACAAAGGTCAAAACCAATCCCCATTTCAGTGATGATGGCAGAAAAGTTTCAGCATTGGTTTTAAACATTTTGGCCGCTTCTTCACCGACAAGACCTTTTTCAATCATCTGCTTGCGGGTGAAGTAGTTAAGCGACATTTTGATGATATAAGCAATTACCGGAAAAATGACAAATACCGGGGATACTTCGGCCAGGGTTTCCAATGGGGTCATGATTGCCTCCTCATATTAATTTTACTATTATTTTTTGTTATCATTTTTTACCTTCATAAAAATAGACAGCTTATTATAAAAAAATGTTGCAGAATTTTAATAAAAAAAGAGCAACATTTTTTGTCTGTCGCAGTCCTATATAATAGAGAATGATGTGGATAGTAAAAAGCTGCAAAAAAGCAAGGAAGACCAAAAGGATGATAACTCCTTAATAGAGAGGATATTAGCCGGTGAAACCGATGCCTTTGAGGAGATAATTCGGGACTATGGCCGGCTGGTGAATCATATTGTGTACAGAATGATACCAAATATTACAGATCGAGAAGATATCTGTCAGGATGTTTTTGTCAAAGTCTATCAGAATTTATCCTCTTTTCGCTCAGATGCCAAACTTTCAACCTGGATAGGCAGGATTACCACCAACCGCTGTATGGATTTTCTTGGCAAAAAATCTCTTCCGCTGGCCGATGAAGCTTTTGACAAAGCAACCGAGAGCGCGATTGACAACGAACAAAGAGCGGATGAAAGAACTGAACTGGCCGAAATATCTGTTTTGCTGAAAAATGAAATAAATAAACTTCCAGCGGTTTACAAAACTATAATAACTTTGTATCATTTAGATGAGAACAATTATGCCGAAATAGGTAAAATATTGAAGATGCCGGAGGGCACCGTTAAAAGTTACCTATTCAGAGCAAGGAAAATGCTGAGACAACAACTTTCAGCCTCATATAATCAGGAGGAGTTGTGGCAATAGAACATCTGACCGATTCGGTTTTGCAGGATTATCTCGATGGTAACCTTGGCAATAAAGAATCTGAGATCAAGACCCATCTTGATAGCTGTCCGCTTTGTTCTGCCCGTCTGGAGCAGTATCAATTGCTTTATACTGAACTTGAGGTTGACTCAATACCGGCCCTCTCTCCAGATTTCTCAAAAGCGGTGATGTCCAGATTAGCGCAGGTTGATGTTATAGCTGCTGCGGTTGAAGATAAAAAACAGCCGGTGGCTATGCCGACTTTGGTTTATGCCATCATTGGTGCTATTGTCGCGGTCGCCTCGACGATTTATTTTGTTAATCTGGAACCGTTAACTCGGGCATTCCGTGTTACGGCGGTTTCTGATTATTTTAATCGAGTTATTGTCTCCAAGGTCAGTTCTGCTACTGCTGATTTAGGTTTTGATTTTTCATTGGTATTGATGGTTATTGCGACATTAATAGTAATCGGCGGAATAGATTATATTGTCCGGCATTATAAACATCGGACCGCTTCGTTTCTAGTCTGATAAAATTAATATTCCTAATAATTCCTATTATTTATTATTTACATATTCTAAAGTTACGACATGTCTTGATTATGGTTTGCCATAATTGTGACCTGTCGATTATTGCCATATAGATTCGATACGATAATTGCTGTCAGTTCACACGCCTGCTTGAGCAGTCGCAAGAACTGACAGAACAAAATTAATACTAACTTATTTATTATCTCTGTATTATATATATTGAGAAATATAATGATATGTCCGTTGGGATAATTAACGATTTATGAATACAAAAAATAAAATATTCTGGATATCATATATTTATCTGTTGGCTCTGGTTCTGATCCGATTGATTCCGATAATTGCTCCCGGCTCACGAACCTGGGGTTTCAATCATCTGATCTTTCTGCCGGATATATATTCCTATTGTTTTTTCTTTATTGCTTCAATTGCACTTATAATTCCTTTTATTCGTTACACAGAAAAGGCAGGGGAGAAGTTGTCCGAATGGTTCTCTGATAGGTTTCTCGAGAGCCGATTTAAATACCTGTATCGCTTTCTGTTTATTGCCGTAATGACAACACTATTTGCCATCTTCACCGCCTCAACTCATTTTTTGGGTGACGGGTATACTGTTATAAAAAATCTTACTTCTGAGACCGGGATACTCGTCAAATGGAGTGAGGTTGGTGTTATAAGATTAATGTGGAATATCCGGGAATTATTGGGGCCTCCTAATGAAGAAATCTCAAGATTGGCATTTCAAATTGTCTCGATCGCATCGGGTGCAATTAGTATCTATTTTATGTTTCTAATCTCGCGAACTATTTCAGAAAATAACATAAAAAGATTCATTGTTTTTGTTGCCGCTTTTTTTTCGGGAATGCTTCTTCTGTTTTTTGGTTATACCGAATATTATCCAATCATTTGGGTTTTTATGACCGGATTTATCTATTTCAGTCTGAAGTTTTTGAAATCAGGCAAACAGTTAATAATTGCATGGCTGTTTTTAATTGTTGGAATAGTGCTGCATCTTCAAATGGCCGTTTTTGTTCCAGCCGCTGTATATATGACATTTTCAAAAGGAAATGGCCTAATTCTTTATGGCCGATTTAAAAAACTTATCTGGGGTGCTGCCGGTCTGGTCATTATATCATGTTTAACTCTGCTGATTTATAAATACACGACCAATTTATATATCGAAGATATATTCCTTCCGCTGCTTAACGGTAAACCGGTGTATCCAGAATATGCCATATTGTCTGTACCGCATCTGCTTGATATTTTAAATGAGTTTATCTTAGTCTCGCCGCTGTTATTTCTCTTGATATTAATTGGCGGCAGAAATATTAAAAGCATTTTCGAAAATAAATCAGCAATATTTTTAGGGTTGAGTGCAATAGGTTTTCTTTTGTTCTTGTTTGTTATTGATCCCAAGCTGGCATTTCCAAGAGATTGGGATCTGTTTTCTATGTCCGGCTTCTCATTAAATATATTATTGGTATTAATGATTAATGGTAGTCGCATTAAATCAATTAACAAGTTATTGCCTGCATTGATGATAATCATGTCTATCACAATTTTGCCTTTTTTGTTAACTAATCTGAATGAAGAATCGTCCGAAAAATATATGGAATATCAAATTAATATTGATCAAAGCAAATCATTATCGACAGCGGTTAATTTAATGAATTATTACAAAAAAAATGGAAATACTGAGAAGTATGATTCATTACAATTAGAATTCAATAGGAATAATTCACAGCATAATATACTATTTGAGGCCCTAGCCGCGATTGTCAGAGGGGACATGAAATCGGCAAAATCTTATATGCAGGATATCAAGCCGGATAGATTTAATGGTGATTATCATAGATTGCTTTCACTAATAAGCTTATCAGACGGGCAATATAATAAGGCATTAGGCCACATAAATAATGCTATACAGTTAAGGAGGCACGCTTCATTTTACTATTATACTCGCGCTCGAATATATTTGATGCTTGAAAAGTATGAGATTGCTCGCGAAGATCTTTATGAAGCATGTCGATTAAATTCCAAATTTTCCAATGCGCTAAACGCTCTAGCATATATTTATGATTTAAATAGACAGTATGATTCATGCAATTACTATGCAAAGGAAACATTAGCTATTGATCCTACATCAATTCAATCTTACTTCTGGATGACGAAGTCATACGCTTTTATGAATAAGATAGACAGCGCCAAAATATTTTTAAAAAAATATACCCAATTTGTTAAAAATGATTCTACATTGAAGTCAAATTTAGAGCTGCTTGATAGTCTTATTATCAATAAAGGCAGATAAAAGCAGACAAAAAAACTCAAAAAAAAACGCCCGACTGTTCACCGGGCGTTTTCATTATAAATATAATTTATATTATTTCTCTTTTTCTTCTTCAACCATCACATGATCGCGGTCATGGCCGCTTTTCAGAACTCTGGTGAATTCATCGCGATCCTGAAGCAATTTTACAGCTTCAAGAATCGTCTTGTCGGTTTTGAGGATGATCTCTTCGTAGATTCCACGTTGTCCGGCGATCTTGCTGGTGATTTCTCTTTTGATTGCTTTTTCGATATAATTCGATGAGTGGACAAAATCCTGTTCTTTTTCATTGGTAATCAGCTCTTCAAAATCATCAAGGGCCGGCATATAAAGCGAATCTTTCTTTTCATCGCTGATCGCCTTTTTCAACTCATCAAGCGAAAATTCAAGAGAGGTCTTGTATGTAAACTCTTTTTCCTTCATAAAATCTTTAAATTCGGAAACTATCTCATTGGTAACTTCAAAGTCAGTTGTCAAATCAGGATGTTCCGCATACTGTTTAACCGCAAAATCAAAGAAAGTTCCTCTTCGCTCCAGAGCCAACTCAATCGGTTTATAAACATCATCATGTGTTAGTTCAACATCCGGTAAAATTCCACCACCGCCATAAACTAACCGGCCGCTGTTGGTGTAGTAAACTTCCCGATCAGATATGGTTAGCGAGTCAACCGTTTCTTCTTCAGTTTCGGCCATTTCATCGCCATGTCCCGCTTTATTCTGTTTTTCCGGTTTCTGGATACACCTACCGGATGGAATATAATATTTGGCTGTGGTCAGTTTCAGGGCAACATCGTTTTCAGCGCCGATCGGAAATACCTGCTGAACCAATCCTTTGCCGTAGGTCTGATAACCCATAATGATACCGCGATCCCAATCCTGAATAGCTCCCGATACGATCTCCGAGGCCGATGCGGTTCCTTCGTTAACCAAAACCACGAGCGGTTTATCAGGAAAGAGCGGTTTACGTTGCGAATACAATCTGCGTTCAGATTCGGCAAATTTGCCGCGAGTATAGACAACCAGCTTGCCTTCTTCAACAAACAGTTCGGCAGTTTCAACCGCCTGCTGTAAAAGTCCGCCGCCATTCGAACGAAGGTCAAAAATCAAAGAGCTGATACCTTTGCCATCCAGTTCGGTAATCGCATCTCTTAATTCGTGACTCGTTTCTTCGGCGAATCGGGAAAGTCTGACATATCCGATATCGGTGCCATCAATGACACCATAAAAATTGACCGATTTTAGTTCAATCACCGCCCGTTCAACATCAAAATCAAGCTCGTTGGAGATTCCTTCGCGTTTGATGATAAGATGAACCGATGTCCCAGCTGTGCCTCGCATTAATTTGGCCGCATCAGCGGTAGTCATATCCTTTGTTGATGTGCTATCGATTTTGGTGATCTTATCACCCGATTTTAAGCCCTTACGATAAGCGGGGGAGCCTTCCATTGGGGTCACAATCGTAATATAGTCGTCGCGAGAATCGATCTCCATCCCAAGACCTTCATATTTGCCGCTGGTGCTTTCCATCAACTGTTCATATGATCTTTGTTCCATGAGAACGGAGAAACGATCAAGATCCTCAAGCATGCCGCGAATCCCGGCATTAATCAGGGATTTGGTATCGATTTCTTCCATATAACGATTTTTTACGTCATAAACGACCTGATTAAATTTCTTGATCTCTTTAAACAGAGTTTCACGGGTCTCTTCAGCCGAAGCTTTTTCAATTTCAGAGGGGGTTTCATTCAGATTAATATGAACAGTGTCGGCTAAATATATTGGCTCTGGTGTTTGACCCTGAACCGCCTCACCGGATCCTACCACCCAGATAAGGCCGCATAAAAATACGGTTAGTGATACTATCATTAGTGAAAAACTCCTCATAATGCACTTCCTTAAAGATCTAAAGATCCCGGTAATTTTAATCTACTTATTTCAAACTTAAAGTCAAGCAAGATAAGAACCGGGTGCTTTCCTATGTCATTAATAATTTAACAGTTATACCTACTAATTAGTTTCAAATCTTTAAAACTAATATCATGATACCATAACCTGTTTCTGTATGTTGTGTTAGACAACTGTTCAAAATTTCATTTATTCTTCAGAACATGCTTATTTAATTTATAATTAAGCAGTTTATTATTTCAGTATCTATACTAATAAACGAAAATTGCTGCAAACTGTTGCAATAGTTTATATTTTAGATTGTAACAGTTTTTCTGATTTTTGCTCAAATAATAAGTTTGGTAATTAATTACAATTTGTGATTTGACAAAAGAATTAAACAAGCTATTTTTCTTCATACTATAATATTAAACGATTTGGACAGCAGATGCTTATCAATTTTAAACAAAGAAATAATCTGATTTTTGATCTTGATGGAACCTTGATTGACTCTTCCGAAGGGGTTGTGATATCAACCAATTATGCATTGACATCTATCGGCGAAAAGGCACGAGAACCTGAAGAGATTAAACGATTTATAGGCTATCCTTTGGAGGAGATGTTTGACAGCTTCTCTGATAAATCTTATCCTGAATTCTGGAAATATTTCCAGGAGAAAGCCAAGGAAGCGGTAGTGGCATCGACTATTCCGATAGGTCGGTCTGGCGAGGTCCTTATAGAGCTTCATAGCAGAGGATACCGAATTGGAATCGGCACGACCAAAATAAGAGTACATATCGAAAAGATTTTAGACAAATTAAATTGGCGAAAATATATTTTTGCTTACGTTGGCGCTGATGATGTCACCGATGTCAAACCGGCCCCCGAGGCATTTATCAAAGCAATGACCCTGATGGAAGCAAACCCCTCCAATTCGGTTGTTATTGGAGATACGGTCAATGATATCTGGGCTGCACAGGCGGCCGGAATTCCCGCGATTGGAGTGAAATCTATTTTTGGCGGCAATGGCAAACTTCAGAAAAGTAATCCAGACCGGCTGATAGACAACATTGAGGAACTACTCGAAATATTCAAGTAACATATATACTATGCCCCAGACTGAATTTAAAATAAGGCCGCCATTTGATTTTGATTTATCCACTAAATTTTGCGAACGGACCAAATTTGATATATTAGATCGAACTGATAATTATTATCTGAAACGATTTACCAAAATTGATGATACCCCGGTGTTTCTTGAAATCGGGTGCCGCGGTTCAATTAATAAGCCAATTGGATTGGTCAAATGGTCTTACCCAGATGGCGGACAGGTTGACAACGATAGAGTTGCGCATATTGCGGGGAAAATACTCTCAGCCGATGTTGATCTGAAAGCATTTTATAAAATTTTGGACTGCTCTGAAAAGTTGAAGCCATTGAAAAAAACTCTCTATGGACTAAAACCGATTTTGACAGCGACCGCATTTGAGTCGGCGGCATGGGCGATAATCGGTCAACAGATTAATCTTACATTTGCCGGCAAAGTAAAATTGAGACTGGAGCAGCGATACGGAACATCGCTTAAATTTGGAAAGAGCCGGTTTTATCTTTTCCCCGACCCCTCAAAAATCGCAAAAGCCAGAATAGATACGTTAAGGAAGATGCAATTCTCTTTGCGAAAAGCAGAATATCTTACAGGTTTGGCCAAAGTTTGTACCGAACAAAACAGATTTTTTGATTCATTGTCAGAGATGCCTTATAATGAAGCAATCGAAAAATTAATAACTGTTCGGGGCATCGGTATTTGGTCGGCGAATTATTTGTTGATGCGCGGAGTGGGGCATCTCAATTGTCTGCCGCTTGGTGATACCGGATTGACCAGGGCGACAAAAGAAGTATACAATATGAAAAATAAACCAGATAATGTTAAAATTGAAAAGCTGGCCAAAAAATTTGAGCCGTACCGATCGCTCTATACGTTATATCTTTGGTTTTCACTTTAGTAAAGGAGTACAGAAATGAAGAAGTCTGTTTATATTCATAAATTTAAAACCAAATTAGGCTGGTTTAGATTAGCTTCTACCGAAAAGGGAGTGGCGATTATCAATTTCACCGATCCGGTTGGATTCAAATCAGATATGAAAAAACGGTTTGGAGACTATGAGGTCAAAACCGGCGGCGTTATGAATAAAAAAGTCGAGAAACAGATATTATCTTACCTTGATGGAAAACTGAAAAAATTCTCGCTGAAACTTGATCTTGACGGGACCGCTTTTCAACGCCGCGTATTAGGAAAAGTCGGCTCAATCCCTTATGGTAAAACAATAACGTATGGTAAAATTGCAGCCTCAGTTGGAAATTCCAAAGCGGCCCGAGCGGTTGGGTCGGTTAATGCCGGAAATTCTTTGCCGATTGTAATTCCATGTCACAGGGTTCTGGCGGCAAATGGTCTTGGTGGATACGCCGGTGGACTCAAATTGAAAAAATATCTTCTAAACCTTGAAAACATAGAGTATTAGAAAAATTGACTATTTTTTGATTTGAGCCTTTAGTTATAGTCTCAACGCGATCTTTTTTGCCTTCAGATTACTGTCTATTTTATAGGTACTGTTCCATTTATATGGGAGAATTCCCATAATTGCTTCAATAAAAAGCGGTTTTTCTCAATCGTTTTTGGGTCAATAAATAATTAATACTTACCATAAGACCTTAGACGTCAACAGATAACATGAAGTTAACGGTGCTTCTAAACAATTATTTCATCTATGGCACCATTTATGCAAAACTGCATATCAAACAGAAAATATTGGAAGGTGAATAAAATTATGCTAAGTAAATTATTTCAAAAGCGTGGCTTTACTCTAATAGAGTTGATGACAACTGTTGTCATTGTCGGCATAGTTGCCGCAATGGTGGCACCAACTTTTGACGCGGCTATCCAACGTAACAAGTTCAAGGGCGATACAAAACAGATTGTTTCGATGATGCGGACAGCCCGCTACAATGCTATCTCTGAAAAAATGCCTATGGGGCTGAGTTATGACTATGAAGAGGGAAAACTAATTATGTTTAAGGAAATGAGTTCGCCGTCCAACTTCAAGATGGACTTGGGCACCGATACAGTCAAAATGGAAATGCAGCTTGACACTGCCTCTGCCGGTTGCGGAACCTATTTGACCGCAACGTTTAGCAATGAGGCCCTGGTGTTTCAGCCAAATGGCTCGGCTTCTGAAAGTGGCACAATTGATTTTAGCTATTTTAATGGCGATGTCTATTGCCATAGCACGCTAAGTGTCTTGGCCTCAACAGGTAGAGCCAAAGTGGATTATATGCATACTGACTACTAATAAAACTCCCTCTTTCTTATCCTCCGGTTAGGCCCCTCGTTCTTTTGAACGGGGGCCTTTTTTTTTACAAACTGTTCAAATATCAAACTAATTAATGGATCATTTTTGGTCGATGTAAATGGGAGAGAAGCGAATTATAGCTACCGCTTCAAACAAATGGAGAATTTATATGAGTGCCATTTTTGGGTTAATATTTAGAAAGTATATGTCGATAATTAATTAAGATAAAAGAAAAAAAGCCATTTAAAATAAAGAGACGCCTATGATGTTTGCAAAAAAGAATAAGAGTATGGTTGGATTGGATGTTGGCGCCAATTCAATTAAGTTGGTCAAGCTGGATCGCACCAAGACTGGATTGGCTGTCGGCGCTATTGGGATCAGAGAGCTTCCTCCAGAAGCAATCGTTTCCGATGAAGTTAAAGATAGAGAAGCAGTCATTTTCAACATTCAATCGTTGATTGATCAGATTGATCCGAAAATCAAGGACGTCAATGTATCTATTTCCGGCTATGGTGTGATCACCGACAAGTTTATGATTGATAAGAAAACCGGTTCCGAAGCGGAACAAGCAATTCTTTTTGAAGCCGAGCAGCGTTCACCGTTTGATGTAGAAGATGTCACGATGGGGCATCATGTCATTCGGATTGACGAAGAAACCAAAAAGCAGGAAATCCTGCTGGTGGCGGCTCGAAATGAATTTCTCAATTCATTTGTTGAGTTGATTCTGGATACCGGCCTTCATCCAAAGATCGTTGATGTCGATTCAATTGCAACGCTTAATGCCTACGAATACAATTATGAAATTGATCCCAGCCGTACGACGGTTTTGGTGAATCTCGGATATGATGTCACCAACGTTGTTTATCTGCATGATGGGCATTATCACTCAACCCGCGATATCTCATCAGGTACTCGTGATATTTACAATGCTATTCAAAAGGAGTTCAGACTTAATGCGGAACTTGCCGGGAAAACAATGAAAGGCGAGATGAAAGATTCGGTTGATCAGGATATGCTGAAAGCAACAGTGGTTTCGGCAACCGATGAGCTGGTATCGGGACTTGAACTGGCTTTTTCATATTTTAAATCGCAGGCAAAAGTTGAAAAGATCGACTGGATGGTTCTCTCCGGCGGTGGGGCGCTGGTGCCTTATCTTCCAGAGTTCCTTCAGTCCAAGGTTAATATTCCGCTTGAAATATTGAATCCTTTGAGAAACATCGACTATGATCCAGAGATGTTTCAATATTTGGAACTTGAAAAAATTGCCCCGCTACTGTCGGTTCCGGTCGGCCTAGCGATGAGATTGGATGGGTAATTATGATTAAAATAAATCTTCTACCTAAACAATATCAAAAACGTTCCGGCGGCCTTTCGCTTGGGAAACAAGGGAAATATGCAATCGCGGCTGCCTTTGGAGTGATTCTGTTGCTTGGGACGGTTACATCATATCAGACGTATCAAATGAGTGAACTGGAAGAGCAGATGAAAATTGCTCGGATGCGGACAGAACAGTTAAGGAAAGATATTCAACTGGTTGACGCATTGACAGATATCAAGTACAAGATTACCAACCGTCTCGAAGCGGTGGAGCGTCTTGATCGGCATCGTAGTGCCTGGGTTAAAATTCTCGAAGAAGTCGCCCGGAATGTTCCGGAATTTGTCTGGTTATCCAGTTTTACTGAATTGGGTGGAAACGTAAGTAAACCCAACGATACCACTACTCAGGTTCAATCAACGCCATCGGTTCGATCGGTCGAAATCGAAGGGTTTACATTTACTCTAAATGCTCTGGCGACTTTCATGATTAAGATGATGAGATCCAATTATTTTGACGAAGTCGATATGGCCAATGTCGAAGAGATATCATTTGGAGAACAAAAAGCATATAACTTTAAACTAGATTGTAACGTGCATTACCTGTCCGATGAAGAGCTTGAAAAAATTCTGGCTCAGGCAGCGGCCAGCTCCAATGCCGGTTAATATGTAAGTGAGGTACCATGGACCTTAGAGACCCAAAAATGCAGAAAATACTTATGGGCGTTGTCGCCTTTTTTGTCGTGGTATATTTCTGGTATACGCGCCTCTATTCATCATACGACAACAAGCTGGCGACTATGACTCAAGAGTATGAAAACATGATTACCGATCTTAAGAATGTGGAGATGAAATCCAAAACTCTCGAGGCACTCAAAGAAGAATATGTCGAGCTTTTGGATAAGTATCTTGAAATCGAGCAACTGTTACCCGAAGTAAAACAGATACCCTCATTTCTGGTACAACTCCATACCGCTTCTTCGTTGACAGGAACCAAGATCACGAAGATCGAACCGCGGCCAATTGCCCCGGAAAGTTTTTATAACGTTGCCAATTTTGATATTCAAATGGAAGGTGGCTATCATGAATTCGGAAAATTTATGAGCTATGTAGCCAATTTCCCATTTATCGCTAATGTTTCTAATATGGACATCAAAGCACCATCAGTTAATGTTGGCACTTCAGAGACAGAAGGGGATAGTTTCAAGGAATTGAATAAACCCACTATAAAAGCAAACTTTCTCCTCTCAACCTACTATGTCAAGCCGGATGAGAGGCTGCAGGAAATTGAGATTTAGGCGGTCGGAGGAGATATGAATACAAAAATAATGAAAAAAGCAAATATGACAAAAATATTAGTTTATTCTCTATCGTTACTATTGCTGACAGTTCTGGCTGTTTCGGCTGATGATGCCAGGGTTTCGACACTTAACCTTAGTCCGCAGTCGGGAGAAACGGTTCTCAGAATCGATGTTTCGGGACCTTTCCAGTTTGCTCATGAAACGGCTGAGGCGAAAGATGGGAAACCGTTCAGGGTGGTTGTTGATATATTTCCGGCAATTCATGAGCTAAGCCAAAAAGATTTTATCGATTTACCAAAAACTTTGCTTTCGTCAATTCGGACAAGTCAATACTCGACCGATCCGGAAAAAGTCGTCCGGGTTGTTTGTGATCTGGATGAGACGGTGATGTATCGCGTTGAGAAAAAGGGCAGTGCTGTATATCTGTACCTGTCGGATAAAAAGAGCGGCAATTTTGCCTCCTGGTCAAGCCCGGTTAAAGCCCCGGTAACAGTGGCAAAAATTTCAAATGATATAAAAGAAGAGCCGGTTAAAAAAGTCGTCAAAAAGAAAGTCGTGAAAAAGGTAGCAACGAGTCCGCCACCTGCAAAAACACTGACAAAAAAAACCGTGACTCTTGCCAAACATTATGAGACAAAAAGTTCTGATACAATAGATCGTGATAAGTTTTTTAGCACACAAAAAAGTTCCCAAAAGGTTTTGGCGGTTTCGAATCAACAGACTGTTGCTGTTCCAACACCAAAATCTAAACCGGTGAAAAAGAATGCGGTTGTGAAGAAAGTACAGGTTGTAAAACCAGTTGTCAAATCGACGCCGACTGTTGCAACCGCCGTTACTCCGGCAAAAGAAGAGGTCGCGAAGAAGGAAGTCGTCAAAGTCGATCCGCCGAAAGCTGAGCCAAAATCAAGTCAGCCGGTTCAGGAATATACAATGGTGAAAAAGACGGCACCGGTCAAAGAGGAAAACAAGGAAAATGCAACCAAAGCGGCCCCGGTCGTTAAAAAATCAGAAGCAAAACCAATAAAGGTTGCCTCAACCGAGGTGAAGAAAACCGAAAAAAGTAAAGATGATCAGAAACCGACTTCGAGATTTCGCCGCAAACCAACCTTTCCGAATAAGTTGAAAGGTACCATAGTTGCTGAATTCCCGACCAGAATAGTTATGAAATATCGTCCGGGAACCGGCCGCGATCCGTTTGATAATCTCCTTACCGTTACCAAAGGGAACGACAATCCGATCCAGAAAAAGATTCCTGATGTTGAGACCGCGAAGTTGGTCGGTATCCTGGAATCAACCGATGGCAATAAAAGAGCATTGCTGGAAGATCATGACGGCTATGGTTACATTCTCAAAAGCGGAGACAAGATTAAAAAAGGTTACGTTGGAAAAATATATTCGGATAAAGCGTACTTCAAACTCTTTGAATACGGTTGGAGCAGAACGGTTGCTCTCTATATGAGCATAAATTAGCGAAAGGCTGGATAAAACATGAAAACTTCACTATTTAAAAAATATGTATGGTTGATGGTCTTGTTGATCTTTGCCACAGGCTTTTCAACCAATATATTTGGTCAGGATACCAAGGGTAAAGATCCTTTGGCTCCGATTGAAAATCTGTCTTTCCAGGCGGCCGAAATCAGATCGGTCATTCGGTTTTTAGCCGATTATGGCAATGTTAATGTTGTGGTTGCCCCCAAAGTCCAGGGTCAGGTAACAATCAATCTTAAAGGCGTTACCTGGAGACAGGCCCTTTCAATTATTGGCAGTACCTACAATTTAGCCACTGTCTTTGAAGAGGATGGCTATATTCGAGTTCTGCCGGCTGATGATTTTCGTAAAGAACAGACCGAAATAGATCAGCATAACAACCAGCAACTGACGATGGCCAAACTTGAAGTTAAAATTGTCCATCTGGCCAATACAGCTGCTTCCGAGATTACCGAATCGGTTAAATCTCTTATGACCGAAAGAGGTAAAGTCGATGCCGACGAGAGAACTAATTCGTTGATCTTGCAAGAGGTTCCCGAAAACCTCGATCGCGTTATAGATTTTATCAAGGAATTGGATCGACCGGCACGACAGATCAAGATCTCGGCGCAGATGCTTGAAATATACAACACCAATGATATTGAATTTGGTGTTGATTGGTCCGCCGCCGGTTCCTTTAGCCCGGAAGGTTCTAATAGAACTATTTCTCAGTCATTGACTCAGAAAGGTGATCGCGTAACCGATAAATTCATTTCGTATGATCTTGGTGCCCTTATGAATGGCTGGAGCGTTGATGCTGTTGTCTCGGCCATCGTTGGCGGATCAAAAGGTAAGGTAATCGCCCATCCGGAAATTACGACGATTGAAAATAAAATGGCCACGATTCAGATGGGTCAGAAAATTCCGATCAAGCAGTTTGACCAATCTGGAAACGTCGTCATTCAGTTTGAAGATGTCGGCACTATATTGAGAGTAACGCCGCATATTACGGCAACTGATCAAATCTTGATGCATCTGATGCCTGAGAGAAGTTCCATTGAGCCGGATCCGTCAGGAATTATTATCAATACCAGTAATGCCGAAACGAACGTCGTTGTTAATAATGGCCAAACAGCTGTTATTGGTGGTTTGACTTCGCAAGTCGAGGTCGAAGCTGTTTCCGGTATTCCGATTCTCAAAGATATTCCGCTTATCGGCGCTTTGTTCAGATATACCGAAAAGCATTATGAGGATCGTGATCTGGTCATATTTGTAACACCGACCATTGTTGAAAATGATCTGGCCGACGCCGGGTTATAAGATAGGATAAAATTAAAAAACCCGCTTTTTGGGCGGGTTTTTTTTCTGTTGATAGTGCAAAGCAACAAGCTAAACAAAAAGAAATTTACAAAACAGGAGTTTGTATGAGAGTCCCTAAAAACAAATTATTTTCAAACGGCCTGCTGGTTCTCGGCCTTATCGCTTTGAGTTTCGGCTTGCTTCTGTCAGGTTGTAGCTCATCATCAAGCGGATCTGATAGTGGAGCTTTGACAGTTGATATGACCGTCAGCCCATCATCAATTACCGTTGGTGCGACTGCAGTAATTGAGGCGACGGTGACCGATGGTACCGATCCTTTACCGAATAGAGTTGTCACCTTTGCCGCTTCTCCGGCCAGCGCCGGCTATTTTACACCCGGCGTTGACACAACCGGTGCCACTGGTATTATCTCGGCCATATATACAGCCCTGTCCGATGGAAACGTAACTCTGAGTGCCACCATCTCGGGCGGGTCGACATCTGATAATTTCAGTTTGTCGGTTGATGCTCAATCTAACACATCTACCGGAAATGTTGATCTGGTTGTTGTTCCGACAATCATTTTAGCCGATGGTGCCTCGACTTCACAGTTAACAGTAACCATCAGGGATCAAGCAGGCACTGCGGCTCCCGATTCGACAATGGTGAAACTGACTGCGGGAGAAAAATTTGTTGACCTGGATCAGAACGGCTATTGGACCAATGGTATCGATTCTCTTGTTTATGATGGTAATGGCAACGATACCTGGGATGCCATCGGTTATATTCCGGCAACCGCCTATGTAACCGGGGGAGCCGGTCGAGTTGTTATTAACTACACTGCGGGGACCGAAGCGACAACAGTTTATTTTTCAATAACGGTTGATGAGGCCAGCGGTATTACCGGTTATGCTGAGTCTTCGATCCAGCTCTCACCGGATGCCTCAGTGGCATCAATTTCGATGGGTGTTGATGACATCCATCTGGCCGTCAAAAGAACCGGCGGAATGGAGACCTCAACTATCCATGCGGTTGGATACGATGCCTATGGCAACGCTGTTCCTGAAGGCATTACCATGTCATTTATTATTACTGATGGTCCTGATAACACTGATGATGGTGAACGTCTTGGTACCTTAACCGGTGCCAATCGCAGAGGACCATACGTAACGACTACTAATAGCATGGGACAGGCCTCCTGTCCAATATCGTCTGGAACCGTCTCCGGAACTATTCGTGTCCGAGCCTATGTTGACACGGTTCTATCCAATGTCACCCAGATTATGGTTCATGCCGGTCCGCCAGCCCGTATTGTTGTTGGTGCCGAGGAATGCAATGTACCTTTCTGGGGAACGGTGAATGAAACCAATGAACTGGTCGCGCTGGTATCAGATATTTATAATAATCCCTGCCCCGATTCAACGGTTGTTTACTTTACCTGCGATGAAGGTGTTGTTATGGCCCACCAGAATAGAGTGGAGGGTGAAGAAGGTCTGGCGTCAAGCACCTGGATATCTTATGGCAGCGATCAGTCGGTCGATGACGGTATTGTAATGGTTATCGTTGAGACCAATGGCGGCACGCTGGTTGACAGCGGCTACTTTATTAATAGCTGGTATCCCGACACCCTCTGGTTTGTCATCTGGCCGCAAACATTGGCCGCCAATACCGAATCTCACGGCTATATGTTTGTTGAAGTTCGCGACCTGAATATGAATTATTGCCTTGAACTGAATCGCATTAAATTTGATGCCGAATATGTTACCTTTATCGATCGCGAAGATGGCGATGGTTGTTATAGCTCTGCAATCAGCAATACCGCCCAGGGCAAAGTTCTGCCACAGGATTTTTCGATGAATGGTGTTTCTGATGATGGTATTGGTGTTGTTGATTATTTAACTGCTCGCTTTGGATTTGGTGCCTCAGCTTCAGCACCTTGCACACTATTAACAGGAATGACTTACACCAAATCGTGTGTTATTGATATTCCATCAAGTGTGCCGATCAGCTCCACCACACCATTTTCAGTTCTGATTAAAGATCGTTTTGGTAACCCACTTGGTGATCATAGCCTTACCGCGACTTTAACCGGTTCCGGATCTTTGGCTGATGTTAATCAATCGACCAATACCTATGGCGAGGCAAGTGGATTTTCCTACACCTCTCCGGGGGCTGATGCTACAGTTATCATAAATATTACTGATAATGATGCGCGCGGCGCCACAACCTTTAGTCTTCAGATTAAGGTTGTTGCCGACTAAAATATTTTCTTGCTTCTGTTTTGTTTCGAGAGGGTCATCTGCAGCCACACAGATGACCCTTTAATTATTTAAAGAAAAAACTGGATTATTGACGATGACTTTATAACTTTAATATATGTCGTCTGAAAATATTAATAATTGCAATCGGTTGCTTTTACACGAAACGATTTTTCAAACCTGCCGAAAAATCCCTGGCAAGACAGCTTTGCAAAGCAGCGAAAACCCTGAGAATCTTTATACATACAAAGATATCGAAACAATAACCCCGAGAATATCATTTCTGCTAAAAAACAGGGGAGTAAAACCGCAGGATAAAATAGGTCTTCTCGCTGAAAACTGCCCCGAATGGGGAATTGCATATCTCTCGATACTATGTGCCGGCGGCATTGTTGTTCCGTTTGATCCGGCCCTAAAAACCGCTGAACTGGCAAATTTGCTCAGGCTCTCAGGAGTCAAATTAGTTTTTGTCTCTGAAAAATTATCGTCTCAATTTTATGAATCTCTTAATACTATAAAAAATGATGTTGAATTGATACAACTCGAAAATATCACAAACTTATCAAATGAAACAGCCGCTTCGTTTTTATGTTCTGATATAAAACCTCATGACCCCGCCGTTTTGATATATACATCAGGCACTACCGGTGATCCCAAAGCGGTTGTGTTAACTCATCGCAATCTTCTCGCTAATCTGGAAGGGATAGCCGCAGCGATAAAGTTTTATCCTGACGATATTTTTTTATCGCTACTGCCGCTATTCCATACCTTTGAGGCAACGTGCGGTTTCTTAACTCCTCTTGTGCAAGGTTTAACTATTATCTATGCTCGGTCACTTAAATCAAACGATATTATTGATAATATAAAAGAATATAATGTGACCTGCATTGTTGGCGTTCCTTTACTGTATGAGAAAATGTATCAGTCAATGAAAAAAAAGATTGGGGAATTGCCAATACCTAAAAAAGCAATGATCTCAATCAGTTACGCACTTTGCAAGTTCGCCTGGTTATTCGGTTTGAAAGCCGGGAAAATAGTTTTCAAAGAACTGCGAGTTAAAGCCGGACTGAACACTGTTCGCATTTTTGTTTCCGGTGGCGCACCGCTGCCTGCTTTTGTAGCCGAGTGGTTTAATATGATCGGATTTGAATTTCTGGAAGGTTACGGACTGACCGAATGTGCCCCGGTGGTTGCGGTCAATCGCTTTAATAAGATAAAATTTGGTTCCGTTGGTCCGCCATTACCTAATGTCGAATTAAAAATTAATGACCCATCATTGGAAGGAATTGGCGAAATCCTGGTTCATGCCGATAGTACTACACCCGGCTATCTAGATAACCCCGAGGCTACCAAAGAACTATTAAAAGGCGGTTGGTTATATACCGGTGATCTTGGGACAATAGAAAAGGGGTTTTTGTTTATCAAAGGACGAGCCAAAAGTCTGATCGTTTCCGGCGGTGGGAAAAATATCTATCCGGAGGAGCTTGAGGATATTTTAAACCAATCTCCATATATTTTTGAATCTTTGGTGTTGGGTCGAAAAAAACCGGACGATAATCATGAATCGATTTTTGCAATAGTTGTCCCTGATATTGAGCAGTTGAGCGATGAAGGAATAACCATACCCAGCGAAACAGATTTGGATAAAACAGAATCAATTATAAAAAGCGAAATTGATAAAGCTAATTGTTTATTATCTAATTATAAAAGGATATCAAATTTTGAAATACAATGGGAAGAATTTGAAAAGACCTCAACCAAAAAAATAAAAAGAGTGTTGTATAAATAACAGTTATGATTAAAACAGAAGAAATCAAATTCGAATCGCAAGGAGACGGCGAAATCTTTGATCTGACCGGCCAGATTGCCGAAAAAATTAAATCGTCAGGATTAAATTCGGGAACAGTGACCGTTTTTACACCGTCGGCAACATCGGCAATTACGACCATAGAGTACGAGCCGGGATTGCTTCAGGATTTGCCGGAGTTTTTTCAAAAAATAATTCCCGCTGAAGTTTCTTATAAGCATGATGAGACCTGGCATGACGGCAATGGTTATGCCCACTTGCGGGCGGCGCTGATTGGCCCCGATATAACAGTACCGATTGTTGAAGGAAAAATGACGCTTGGAACCTGGCAACAGATTGTTTTTTTGGATTTTGACAATCGTGCCCGAAGTCGAAAAGTTATAGTACAAATAATTGGAGAATAATATATGAATTTCACCGTCATTGAAGCGGTTGGGAAAAAAGTAAAAATTCTTGATCAAACCAAATTGCCGGCAGAGCTAGTTTATAATAATTATGATGATTTCCGCGATATTATCACTTCGATTAAAAGACTCGAAATCCGAGGCGCCCCCGCACTTGGTATTGCCGGAGCGTATGCCTTGGCGGTTGCATGTGAGGCCGAAGTCGATGTTGATTTTGAACATTTTAAAAAGCTGATTCCTGATATTGCCAATGAAATAAAAAATGCCCGCCCGACTGCCGTCAATCTTGGTTGGGGAGTCGATTGTGCCTTAAGAGCAGCTTATGATTCTAAAGCTGAAAACATAGAACAGTTCCAAAAGATTCTCTGGGATGAAGCGCTAGCGATTCTCAACGAAGATAAAATATTATGCGACAAAATCGGTGTCAACGGCGAGAAATTTCTCAAAGACGGCGATACAATATTGACTCATTGCAACGCCGGAGCGCTGGCGACCGGAGGTTCCGGAACAGCTTTATCACCGATTTATGCGGCAAAAAAAGTGGGCAAGAATATTAAAGTCTTCGCCGATGAGACCCGTCCGTTGCTGCAAGGTGCCCGACTGACCACGTGGGAGCTGATGCAGGAGGGTATCGATGTGACACTTATCTGTGATAATATGGCCGGAGTTGTGATGCGACAGGGGAAAATTGATTGTGTCATAGTCGGCACCGACCGGGTTGCTAAAAATGGCGATGTTGCCAATAAGATAGGTACCTACACTGTCGCTGTTTTGGCAAAGGAACATAATATTCCGTTTTATGTTGCCCTGCCATATTCTACTTTTTGTCAAGATATTGAGCGAGGAGAGGATATTCCAATCGAGGAACGTGCACCTGAAGAGATAACAAATTGGGGCGGGGTACAAACGGCACCGGAAGGTGTCAAGGTGTACTCACCAGCTTTTGATATTACTCCGGCAGAACTGGTGACTGCATATATTACCGATAAAGGCGTCACTCCGGGTAAAAGAAAATAATAGACGGTCAGGTACGGCGACCTGACCGCACAAACTATAATAATTCCCTGTAAGTTGTTAACTGCGCCGTCAGGAACCGATTCCTGACGGAACTTAACACATTTTCAATAATCCCTTGTAACTTGTTCTTCTCCATAGTTTTCTAGCAAAATGGGTTCGTTTTGTCATTTTTCACTTTTCGAATTATCGTTTTTGTAGTCTTTTTGCAAGCTGTTGATGTTCAGGCGGTAACAGACGCACCAAAAAAAGATGAAATGGGCTTCCTCCTTCGAAGGACAGGTGTTTTGTCTGTCTTTTTTTAATTTATTCAATTAACATATTAATTCTGTAATAAAACTGTTTTTACTTCCCATAATTAATTCATCTATAAATAGGGGAATAAAAGAAAATAGCGGTGATTTGGTGGTGATTTTGTTTGTGTGCCCCGGCCCAAATCATTATTGACTTAAACTGATAATTGTATATATTAACATTGATATTATAAAATTAATGTAATTACCTTCTGTAATCTTCTTTATTCTCTGGGGGAGAAGCTATGAAG
>DAOUVS010000046.1 GCA_030667525.1 Candidatus Zixiibacteriota bacterium
CAGATCATGATTGCCGAGTATAAAATGAACAGCCCCGCCTGATTTTTTAGCCTCTTGTTCCAGTCGATAGATTAACCAGAGACACTCGGTAACATACTCCCCTCGATCAAAAATATCTCCGTCGATAACAAGATGGCCATCGCCAAAAATCCATTTCCGATTCTCATTTATTACTTTGCTTTTAATCAGAATATCTTCAAAGAGATTATAGCGACCATGAATATCGCTGACCGTTACTATTTTTGAGATGTTTTCATATACATCAGGATCGATATTAAAATCATCTGAGGTAATGGTGTACACTTCGCCGGTATCCTGACAAAAACCATGAAATATGACTGTATCATTGAATTCAAAACTCTGATATTCAAAAAATCCATTACAGACATAAAAGGCTATACCGATCGATCCGGTCTGCGATAAAACGTATGGACCATCATTTATTGAAAACAGATCAAAATCGGTACTGTCTGATTGTGCGAGACATATTGAATTTGGGTTTCCAATGGGTATAATTGCCGACAGAGCAAGAAAAACCAACAATGAAAAAGTATAGATTTTACGAATATCTTTCACCAAATCCTCCAGTTTATCTGATAGCCATATTTATCTAAAAACCAAACTACATAATTTTGCTTATCATTAAAAGAGAATAAAATAATTATATGCAATATGAATGATAATAGGCAAATATTTAAAAAGCCGCCCTTATCAGGAGCGGCTTTATTTCAAAGAATATAACTACGGAAAATCAGTTTCCGGAATCGCATTTCTTTGGATCGCATGGCACACTACAAGCCGAGGGATCGCATTTCTGCGTTTGAGTATCACACCTCTTTGGCTGGCAAGCAGCTTTTTCTTCTGGAGTGCATTCTGAAACCGGTTTGGCTCCTCCGGGACAGCAAGACTGGTTTGACTTGTTGCCTGTGTCTTTGTCGCTGTTTTGAGCCATCACACCGGTGGCACCGGTCAGAGTTATCATTAATAGACCCAAAACCAGAACATAAAAAATCCTTTGTATCTTCATTTTTTATCTCTTTCTAAATGTTAATATTAAAATTGCAAGAATTGATGGCCGCGCGAATTTACGGCCGTTGCTTGTTCTTAGAGCCTGAGAATAGTGGTTGAAATGATTTGATTAACCCCCCTCGGGCGTGATTGATCGGCCAATAGATTGGCCGATTGATCGCAAAAACAGTATATTTTCTCTGACCGAATTTCATCCGATCCAAAATTAACAATTTTATGTTGTTCATGGGTTGCCGTTAAATTCGGATTGGTAAGATTACATTCACACCGCATCTGAAAAGATATGGACGTATCCATAAATATCTGGCACGATTTTACTTCAATAGCTTTAATCGGGGCCGGTACCGATGAAATAACAGAACCACAGGCAGATCTTGTTTCGCAGCATAAAATACATTTTGATTTTTCCGGCGTTGCCTCCACCGGCTCGTTTATTCCACAGCTAACCAGAACGCATAAAACAATAGCGCCTTTTTCGAGGAACGTTACCAGAAAATAGCATAAAACTGTGGATATGCTAGTGAGACGTTTCATCCAAATCCTATCCGATTAAAAATATAAACGTATATATATATTAGTATGTTTTATTAATCAAGAAGTTCCAGAAAATCTTAATGGCTCGAACGATTTAGATTATTTATGAGGCAAATTAATGAAGATTATTTGGTTTCTGAATATTCCCGCAATTTGCAATTATAGCCGTCGGCCAACCGGCACTGATCTTCTGCTTTATTAAGATGTTGAGTGATATACTGTCCACAGTTGCTGCCGATTTGATTTTCGGCCGATTCACCGATACTGAGTAAAACCTCATACCCGCCACCCCGAAGAGATTCAATCAAATCATATTTGGAATCTTTTAGGTCAGGATTAATATAAGAAAACAACCGGCTTTTTTCGGCCCGATAGGTCGGATTAAGCGGAGTTATTTTGATAAAAAACAGTTTGGGATCAAAATGGTTTTTGAGAACTTTGACATCAATTATGGATTTTTCCGATGGTGCAAAATTTAGGGTTACTTTCCGGTCACCCTCCTTGAAAAAGCGCGCTCCATATTCGGCAATTTTCTCAAACGACCATTTTTTTACAGGAATCAAAAAATCACGTTCTTTTTCGTCAGTAGAATGTATTGAGAACTGAAGCTGAAATTTCCCGCGATAATATCTTTCTTTGATATCAAGCAACCGTTCAAAGAATTTATCTGATACCGATGGAGCGACCGATGAAATGCAGGGCATCAGACCGGGAGCTTGATAACGAGACGGCAATTCTTCGAGAACATCAAGAACCGCCATATTAAACGATGGTTCCCCCATCCGGGCAAACTGAATCTTGAATTTATCCGCAGGGATGCAGAAATCAGGATAGTGGCGTTTTACCAAAAAATCAATCTGTTTAAAAATTTCGTCTTTGGAGAGTTTGCCCTTATAAAATCCACCGGCATCGCAGATCGGGCATTTTATCGGACATCCATAAAGAGTCGAGACAATCAGCACCCATTTCTTTTCTCGCGGATATGGAGGTTGGACCGATTCAAGAAACTCGATGATATTATTATTAGGCATCTGAGCCAGAAATACGGTGGCGATATTTTCCTGTCCGGCGCTGGAGATAACTTTCATACCTATTTAGTCCGATTCTTTCCAGCAATTTTCATCGCCGCTAAGACACCTTCACCAACCGCAATTGCAGTCTGCCGATAGAGACGACCATTGACATCACCAACAAAATGGAGCAGTTCTTTCCTTTGCAATTCGTCTTTTTCCTTCAACAGGTTTTCTGTCATAAAATCAAGTAACTGTTCACGTCCGAAAGCCAGAATAACATAATCAGAGATAATGTCAATATCCTCGCTTTTATTACGACATTTTAACAACAATTGATTTGCTGCGGTTTCAAAAATCTCAGAAACCTGAATTTGAGAAAGATATTTAATTGAATTGTTGCTTTTGGCTCTATCAAACAACAGCGGCAGGCATTTAATATTACCGGCTCGATTCAAAATTGTAATATTATTATTTCTGGCAAGATTCAAGGCATAATCAAAGGCGGCATCACCGGCACCGATGATAGCTATATTTTTTTCTTTTAATTCGAACAGGTCGGCTACCTCGTAATAGATTCTATTTCTAATTTTGCCGGAAATCTTAATTTCGTTGGATAACCTCGACTGTGTACCGGAAGCTATTATTACTGCTTTGGACTCTATTATCTTTGATTCAGTTATGGCGGTGAACAGTTCATTATTATAATCAAGCGATTGCACCTGCTCATATATTATATCTATCTCAAAAGATTCCAGCTGCTTCCTAAATAAACCCACCAGATCGGGGCCGGTGATTCCACCCGGGAAACCTGGGTAGTTTTCCACCAGATTGGCATTATTCAATAACCCGCCAATATTCTTCTTTTCGAATACAATGGGGTTAAGCCCGCTTCGTTTTAGCTGAATCGCCGTTGCGATTCCGGCCGGACCGGCGCCAATGATGATAACATCATTTCCCGGCATTAATATTATCCATTTCTGATATTATTTCATCGATCAAAACCGGTTTCGCGAAACCATGAGCCAGATTTATAATTGCACCGCGATGCAACTGTTCATTATATGTAGCGGTTCCATCAACGGCGAAAAAGACCTCAAATCTTTTCATAAATGCTGATCTGGCGGTAGTCTCGCAACAAAGATGGGTCATCACCCCACAGATAAGTAGTTGAGAAACATTATTATCTATTAAAATTGACTCCAGATCTGATTCAATAAATGCGTCATACTGTGGTTTTTTTACCACAATATTTCTAGAATAATCAAGTTTGTCGGTAATCTGACTCGATTTATAATCTTCCATTATAAAACTTTTCCACCAGCGTGACATCATTCCGGCATTTTTTTCAGTGTTAACATGTCTGGTAAATATTACCGGTCTTTTCAATTGATAAAATTTTTCGGACAACTGTTTGATTCCGGGCATAATAGCTGGGGCGGAGGGAATAAAAGAAGAATATTTTTCTTCAAGAAAGATATTTTGCATATCAATAACTAGCAATGCGGTATTTTCCGGGATAAAATGAATACTGTTTTGCGGACAGTAATTTTCAGCCTCATTTTTTATCGATTTTGCCTTCTCATATATATTTTCTAATGTATAGAATCTGCTTTTCATATTGGTCGATTATCCTTTTTGTCAAAAGAAAATGCTATATGCAGTCTATTTTGAAATTTGTCAAGAGAGTTTGGTATTAATCGTCAGCGATAGTACACTTATTTTAAAGAAAACCAAAATTTTATTTGACAGAATCGATCAAACGGCATATATTATATATGTATTAACCGTTGAAAAAGACAGACTAATTCAGGTCTGCACCGATTTCGGTACCCATACGGTTATTTACGAGCATACAAAATATTTAAAAGATTGACTGTTTGGCCAACTAAAGGAGACTTATATAAGGAAATAATAGTTAATTCATAAAACAGGTTTTATTCGACCGAAAGTAACCTAAGTTGCTTTCAAGAATCTGTTTCCTCTGAATATTTCCATTTCGAAATAAACCGAAATGGGCTGGCACACATGAGCACACCGCCAGTAGATTTTTAGTAAGACATAAAAATATATTATTTGAGTTGTTACGTTTTCAATTATATACAACTCAGACAACAAGTTATAGATAAATGCAAGATAAGAATGAATAATTTCGGCGTACTGAAAGAGAGAATCTCTCGTTTGGGCTGGAGGGGGGAGTAGTTTCAATCTGGCCAAGTCAGATTGAAACGCCCGGCGGGATACGTGCTCTCCCCGCCGGGCTTTTTTTATTCTTTGACAAATATCAGTTTTTGTTTATATTAGTATTAGACATTGATTTATATCTTACCGCCAAACCTCACATTTGGCAGCTATAAGTTGATTCTTTTCAGCTATTATGAAAAGAATTGCTTTAAACAAATCAAACGATTAAAACGTTTTGAAGAAGAGAAAAGAAGAACATCGGAAAATTCCCCACGACAGACAGTAACCCTTTGTTATAGTTGCAGTTAGATACCTGAGGTGACGCCCTCAGTTTATTAGAACTTAACTGCACTTTATGCAAAAATCGGCATAAAGTTTGCGCAAAAGGGTTTGATGCCGATAAAAATGCGGCTGGGACAAAAAATGATAAAGGATATGACAAAAATAATTTTTGCTTTACTCATATTAACGGTTCTGATGGTTCTCCCAACCGCTGCCGAGGTTTCTGGCAAAATCTCGCCGGTCCGGGAATCTATTTATAACGAATTGGTGAAAAAACCTGTCTCTGACGAGTATCCGATATTATTAACAAAATTTATCGCTCCGGAATCATTCAAATCGACTCAACAATCAGAAATCGGAAGTTTTTCTGATTTGCTCGTTTCCGAGTCTGTTTCACCGGCAACTTTTTACCAACGAAACTCTACAGTTGCCAGATTGACCGATGGCCGAACCGTTGTCGGCTGGACCGATGACCGCAACGGCAACAAAATGATTTTTATTCAGATATTTGATTCTGATGGGGCTCGTTCCGGTTCTAATATTCTGGCGATTGGCCGTGAGGATCAAAACAACGTATCCAATCCGAAGCTTGTCTCCGATGGTACGGGCGGTTTTTATCTTGGCTGGCGTGACGAAACCACCGGATCGATTTTTGTCTCTCGCTTCAATGGCGAATTTAACAAGCAATCAGAATTCAGAATAAGTAACCCGGCTCTCGGTTATGCCGGATTGTACGATCTCGCTTTATACCCCGGCGGAAAACTGGCCGCTGTCTGGGAACAGTTTTCGATAAAAAACTCAATTAATTTTAGAATATTTTCAAGCGCCGGTGCTCCGCTGACTGAAAATATAACTATAAATGGCGATGGCGGCAGTTCTATCTATTGGGCACCCTCAATTGCGGTTGAACCATCCGGCAATTTGGCCATAACGTGGGAAGATTACCGTAATGGCAATGCCGATATTTATATGCAGTTTGTCAATTCCAACGGTTCGCTCTATGGATCGAATCGGAGAATAATCGATTTTGATTATTTAGCTTATGAGCAGTATCTACCTGAAATCGTTTATTCGACGACCAATGGATATATAATCTCCTGGCTTGATAAACGAACCGGGACGCAACGCGTCTTTTTGCAGCGGGTCACCCGTGCCGATGGTTTGATTGGCGCAAATGTCAATATCTCCAATAATGCGACAAACTTTACCGACTGGTATATCTCAATGGCGGTTAACTCATCGGGGAATCTGGCGGTTGCGTGGGCATCGGTTGATGGTATCGATAAAATTTTATTGCAGGAGTTTACTGCAGGTGTCATACCGGATGATACAATAATTACTGTCAGTGATTTTCCAACCGGCTCTAAATGGGAAACAGCAATTGCATTTGATAATGCTGATAATCTGTATTGTACCTGGTCAGACTCGCGACGTGGTAACTGGGATATAATGCTGAAGCAGTACGGTTCCGACAGCTCTCCCCTCTCTGTTGATGATGTTATTGTTAACGATGATGCACAAGGCGCGCATTCAACTCAGCCGGTGGTTAGCACCCCGATTTCAGGCAGTATTTATTTGGTTGCGTACTCAGATACAAGGAACGATGCGGGCGATATTTACTTTAGGACTGTATTCGAAAATGGTCAGTTTTATACCGATGGAATAAAATTAAACTCCGATAATATTCCTGCGCGACAGAAAGATCCCTTTCTTAAGCCGGATTATCAATTCGGTTCCTCCGATGTGGTTGCTGTTTGGGTCGATGAACGTGCAATCAATGGAATAGTTGGGCCAAGAATATTTATGACAAATATCACGGAACCATATAATTTTCTGGCGTTTAGTGAATCTATGGTCTCCGATACATTCAGTCTATCACCCAAGTCATCTCCTAAATTTGCGAATTCTGAGTATGGATCAGATGCGATTGCATGGATTGATTATGAAAGCGGCGACGGGCAGATATATTCCAGAATTTATAATTATGGGAGCAGCCCATCATATATTACTGATATCAATCAAATTTCTCAGGAAGGCATTGAAACGAATAATGATTTTCTAAATTTGATGGCCTTCTTTAACGGCAATCCTGACGATGAAAGATATTCTCATGTTTGGTTATCCCGAGGGATCGAAAATGGCCCTTCGGTCTTATTTGCTCAATGTGATTTAACTAATACTGTGGTTAATCGATTTAGTTTCACCAGCGATCAAACAGATATTGAAATCAAAGAAATTTCCGCAGTTGGAAATCTTTCGGGAGATATGTATTTACTCTGGAGAGGACAAGTACAAGGCTATGAAATTAGCTATCTCTACCTAACTGTGTTTGATAAAACAGGTGCAATAATTCATCCAACAATGGAAATTAGTGGCGGTCTTGGCCATGTTAAAGGTGATATTGATATCGCGGTGGATATTAATAATGGCGCCGTTATTGCCACCTGGGTCGATGACCGCAATGGTCGTGATGAAGTCTTTTATCAATTATTCTATCCCGATAGGACACCATACGGAACCAATACACCCGCTTCTGATACTGAGCAAAGATATATGAAATCACCGACAGTGGCAATGGACGGCCAAAACGCGGTGATTGCATGGGTCGATCCGCGGGCTAATGGACATAATATTTATATGACTCAGATAGATTACAGCTCGACTGACATAGATGATACCGACACTGATATTCTTCCATCAGGGTACAGTCTTGGGCAGAATTATCCGAACCCGTTTAACCCGACAACATCGATTCAGTTTGCGCTGCCGACAAAGAGTCATGTCAAACTTGAGGTCTTTAATTTATTGGGACGCAAAATCGCGACTATTTCTGATAAGATGTTTGAAGCCGGAACTCATACAGTTAATTGGGATGGTACAAACTCATCCGGCGCACAAGTCGCCAGCGGGATTTATTTTTATCGAATAGAGGCAAACGGTTATGCACAGAGCCGGAAGATGGTATTATTGAAATAATAAAGAACAAGATGTCAACCCACGGGGTGCATTGACCTACAAATAGCAAAAATCACTTTAATATTGGTCCTTTTTTATACGAAAACTCATTTCCAAATATCTCAAGTAATTTTAACCAAGGATAGGTCTTAATGGATTTTTCCTGTCCCTGCTCCCAATTTGCATATATTGTATAGGGCCCCGTTTCAAACTCGGTATTTATTATTACTTCAACAAAATTATTAAGGGTGTCCAATAAAATTATTGTCACTCTTTGCGTATCAGCAAAATCAAATACAAAACTGGGCGTAGAAAGGCCTGGATCAGGTTTGTTAATTATGTCATAAGCTGTGGAGTGGAAATAAGAATTTGCTTTTAAGTAATTGTATAAAGAATCTATATTATTGTGATTTAATAGAGTGACAAACTTTTCTTTTGCAATAAAATCCCTGGTAAATTCTGTCTTGTTTCGCAATCTGTCTAATTCAGGTTCTGAATATTGTTTTTTTGATGGCATACACCCCAATAAAAAAAACAAACATATTAAACTAATTGCCTTCATATATATCCAATCATTAGAATTATATATTTATATAATAATATCTTTTAATAGTTCCAAAAGGAAAATTTGTCGAAACTGCAGGGATTTCGACCCACTCATACTATCCCTACCCGGGGTAAAAAAGACCTGTAACAAAATTTTGAACAAAATGAGCGATAACACATGGCCAAAGTGATTTGGTTTTCAAAAACAGAAGTGCAAACATGGCGCCGTAAACTGAAATTAAAATAAATCCGCCAACTCCCTGATAAGCGTGCCCCGACCCAAAAGCAAGCGAAGCAATAAAAACCGGTGCTATCCAATTTTTAAATCGACCGAATATTCTTATTCGTGTCAATAGATAACCTCGAAATGCTGCCTCCTCACAGATTCCGGCGGTTAATGATAAAAACACCCAGATGAGCCGTTCTGCCATTGTTTTGGGCAAGATAAGATCCAACTCAACCGGTATCTCCAGGTTCAAATATGCCAGTAAAACCGATAGTAGGTTCAACAGAAGATTGGAGACAATTAAGAAAGCAATCGCCCAGGCGATATCAATAAGCCTGATTCTTTTAAATCCAAGCCCGGCCAGCCCGGTTCCTTCGCGCCAAACAGCGATCCAAATCAAACCAAAAACCAACCACTGAATAACAATAGTTGGCAGATAAACCATGACAATCGGAGACACCGATAACATCCGCAGCATCTGTGACGGATCGCCGACAAACGCCACCGACATAAATGGCCAAAAAATCAGTAGAAAAAAGAGGGTAAAATATGAGACCTTGCTTTTGCGATAAGGTTGACCGGTTATCGGAACCGTGTTCTCATCTAATAAATCAATACCTGTTTTTTTGCTTTCGGGATCAACAGGTGATAAATCGAAGTTGTTATTGTCTTGTGTCAAAGTTATTGTTCTGTTTCAGTTCTTTTCTTTTTTCTGAATAAGGCACCGGCAATCAGAGCCACTCCGACAATAATCATAAAAAATGGCCAGGTATCACGCAGCGGTGGCAATATATCCATATTAACTAATAAGAATAAAAGACCGACACCCAAAACAATCAACCCACCGATCATTTGACCCGAACGAGCTTCAATATCCTTTTTCCCATTACCTGTCATATTTTACCTCTTTCAATTGATTTATCAACATCATCGTTGATTAAACATCAATATGCTAAAATCAGATAATAAGTTGCGTTTGGAAAGAAAAAACTTATGTGATTCACATGATATTGGATGATTGATTATCACATCAAAACCTGCGATCTGTCGGTTGTAGACATATCTGCTCCGATTTGTTCTCTTGGTCTCTTAAAAAGGAAGAAACTATGGCCAAAGGGAAAATAATCTATCAAAACTGGATTGTTGATATCGGCGTCGATCCGGGGCAGTCTGGTAAGCTCCAGATCCAAAGTGATTTAATTAAGCCTGATAAGCAGGTCGTTTCTGCCGTTCGCAAGGCACTGGAGCAATTAGAACCTTTTGAACAGGATTTTATTGAAAGCTATTATTTTCAGGGTAAGACTTATCGTGAGATCGCCAAATTCCAAAATCGAAGAATCAGCCGGATCGAGGGGCTTCATCGGCGCTCACTGGCCAAACTTAAAAAATATCTGGCCCGTTTTGTCAAAGAGCGGTTTGATATCGATGCGGAAATCGGTAGTGACTGTATTATCTGTTCATCTGATTACAAAGAAGAAATCGATAAACTAATCAAAAACAAAAAGAAACAGGAGACCTGGAAAAATATTATAAAGATTTTAAAAGAAAAATATCAAATTCAGATTAAAACCCCACAGGTTTTAATCGGACACCAGAAATATCACTTAAAGTAAAGGAGTCACAAGTGGAAAAAGAAACCAAAAAAATCAGTTCAAGAGAAGCAAGAAAACTCAGAGGCGATCATTGCCTGAATGTGTTTGTATCTTATGAACTTAAGGATAAACTAAATGGCTTGGCAAAACGATATGACCGGACAACTGCCGATATGGTTCGGGCTCTTCTGAATATTGGAATCCCGATGATGGAAGGAATATCTGAGGCGGAAGAGAAAATGGTGAAGGAATATACTCAAATATTCCGTAAGTTCAGGAAAATTAAAAACTTAAAGGAAATATAACAATTTTGAATGCAATTTTTCGCTTGAAATGAACCTGTAGAGTTTGTATACTCAGGTTTCATATAAGGAAGAATAATGATAGAAAATCAGAGGACGATAAAAAAAGAAATCAGTGTTGAAGGTATCGGGTTGCATACTGGCAACAAAACCAAAATCACGTTCAAGCCGGCTCCGCCCGATAGCTGGGTTAAATTTGTCAGGACCGACCTAGCCGGCTCACCGTCGGTGATCGCCGATATCGACCATGTTATCGATATCTCACGCGGCACCACGCTGGGCAATGGCGAGGCCAAAGTTCACACTGTCGAGCATGTTTTGGCGGCATTGGCGGGACTTCAGATCGACAATATGATTATCGAGCTCAATGCCAACGAACCGCCGGTCGGCGATGGTTCGGCAAAAATATTTGTCGATAAGATTTTGGAAGCCGGGATCGATAATCAGGATGCCGAACGAAAGTATCTTGAAATCGACACGCCTCTCTCCTATTCCGAACCGGATCGAGCGGTCGATATTGTGGTCACTCCGTCGGAATCGCTGCGAATAACATTTATGATAGATTATAAAAATCCGGCGCTCGGCACGCAATATACGACTTTGATCGATCTGGACAAAGAATTCGTAAAAGATTACGCCCCAACGAGAACCTTTTGTTTTCTCTCAGAAGTTGAGATGCTCAAATCTCAAGGGTTGATCAAAGGCGGCGGATTGCAAACTGCTATTGTTATTTATGATTCGGATCGCGGACAGGATGAGGTCGAACGGATCAGGGCTGCCCTTGATTTAAAAGATGAAGCATTTGTCGGCAAAACCGGAATCATCAATGATATCCCCTTAAGATTCCCGAACGAACCGGTCAGGCACAAAGCTCTTGATCTTCTCGGTGATCTGTTTTTAATCGGCGTCCCGATCAAGGGACATATTCTTGCCGCCCGCTCAGGTCACAAGGCCAATGTTGCTCTGGTAAAAAAAATCAGGGCACTTTACAAAAAGAAAAAATTAATCGGGAAATATCAAAAATCAAATAGTTCCCCCATTATTGATATCAACGGCGTGATGGAGATTTTACCGCACCGCTATCCCTTTTTGCTAATAGATAAGATTCTGGAACTGGAACCTGAAAAACGGGTGGTGGCGATAAAAAATGTTACTTTTAATGAGCCATTTTTCCAGGGACATTTCCCGGGTCATCCGATTATGCCTGGTGTCCTTATTATGGAAGCATTGGCGCAGGCGGGTGGTGTTTTACTTCTGGAAGCGGTTGGTGATCCAAAGACAAAACTTGTTTATTTTCTATCGATGGATAAAGTAAAGTTCCGCAAACCGGTCCTGCCGGGCGATACTCTTCGATTAGAACTTGATATGGTATTTTACCGTCGCGGAATCTGTAAAATGCTCGGAAAAGCGATGGTTGGTGATACTAAGGTGGCCGATGCCGAATTAATGGCCAAGGTTATTGAAAGATGAGCCAGATTCATCCTACAGCAATCATCAGCGATAAGGCAAAAATCGGTGATAATGTTACTGTCGGCCCTAATGCCATAATCGAAGCCGATACAATAATTGATGATAACGTGACTATTGGCGGAAACTGCCTCGTAGCACAATACACTGAGTTAAAAAAGAACGTCACCCTGTTTCATGGAGCTGTGGTTGGGACTGTACCTCAGGATCTGAAATTTGCCGGAGAAAAAACAAGATTAGTTATCGGCGAAGGAACCACTATCCGTGAGTACGCAATGCTCAATCGCGGAACTGCTGATTCGGGAGAAACCGTTATCGGCAAAAACTGTCTTCTGATGGCTTACACTCATGTTGCTCATGATTGCCGCGTTGGAGATAATGTGATTATGGCCAACGCTGTTAATCTGGCCGGACATATTGAAATCGGTAATAATGTGATCATTGGCGGCGTGGTTCCGGTTCATCAGTTTGTAAAAATCGGCGACCATGCTATGATCGGCGGAGGATTTCGGGTTCCACAGGATGTTTGCCCCTATGCTCTGGCGGGAGGTTATCCGCTAAAAATTAATGGACTAAATCGGGTCGGATTGAGCCGGCGAGGTTTTGAAAAAGAGGCAATTCAAATATTGCAGAAAGCATTCAAAATACTGTTTTCGTCCAACTTAAACAGATCGCAGGCAGTGGAAAGAATCAAAGCAGAACTTGAACAAACCGATGAAATCAAACTGATCCTTGATTTTATAAAGAACTCAACCCGCGGGATGACTATCTAACGGTTGATTATTTTTTAAATAATCTCTTTATCAAAGTGGCTGAACAGTAAATGGAAAAAGTCAGAACAGCTGTAATCGGTGTCGGGCATCTGGGGCAGTATCATGCCCGTTGGTATAAAAATATCGAAGAGTGTGAATTGGTCGGCATCTATGATACCAATGCTACGAATCGAAATGAGATTGCCGCAAAATATAATGTGCAATCGTTTGAAAAACTGTCCGATCTGTTCGGCAAAGTAGATGCAGTTTCAATTGTTACTCCGACTATTTATCATTACGAAGTTGCTAAAGAAATAATAAGTGAGAATATATCGTGTCTGATTGAAAAACCGATAACATCGACAGTTGCTCAGGCCGAAGAACTGGTGGCATTAGCCCAAGATAAATCAATCACGTTAACTGTCGGCCATATTGAGCGATTTAATCCGGCGGTGCAAGAATTAAAAAAGTTTGATATCAACCCGAGATTCATCGAGGCACATCGTCTGGCGGCCTTTGATCCGCGTGGAACCGATGTCGCAGTTATATTGGACCTTATGATTCATGATATCGATCTGGCCTTGTATTTGACCAAATCAAAAGTGAAAAAAATTGATGCCTCGGCAATTTCAGTAATTTCAGACAATGCAGATATTGCCAACGCCAGATTAACTTTCGAAAACGGCGCGGTGGCCAATTTGACCGCCAGCCGAATATCTTTAAAAGCGATGAGAAAACTTCGTCTCTTTCAAAAATCGGGATATTTCTCGCTTGATCTCGCTGAAAAGCGGGCCGATATTTACCGCCTTGCCGATGACAGTCTGGACGATCAATCAGGTACGAGAATCCCTCTTGGCAAATCGGGTCGTGAAATATTATATAGTAAATCAGGCAATAAAGATGATGATATGCTTGCCGCCGAATTAAGATCATTTGTCAAAGCGATTCAAAATGGAAGTACTCCTGAGATAAAAGCAAGCGAGGCAGTCGAAGCTTTGAAAACCGCGCTGGCGATTGAAAAAATCGGGCTGGCAAATGGCGGAGGGGTGATCGATTGAGATGTCTGAGACCAACTCTCCCATATTTATCTCAGCCGGTGACCCATCGGGTGATATTGCCGGTTCGTTACTTCTAAAACAACTTCAAAAACATAATAATAGTTTTGATTTTTTCGGACTGGGTGGACCGCGCATGTGTGCGCTTGGTCAGAAGCAACCGGTTGATGGAAAAGAACTGGCGGTGCTTGGCTTCTGGGAGGTCGCCAAACGGTTTTTCTTTTTCAAAAAATTAATTAATGATGTTGTCATTTCGATCAAAGAAAAAAAACCGAAAGTTATCATTTTGATTGACTATCCCGGTTTTAATCTCCGACTGGCACAAAAGATCAAGAATCTTAATATTCCAATTGTCTATTATATCTCACCTCA
Source organism: Candidatus Zixiibacteriota bacterium (assembly GCA_030667525.1). Classification (GTDB taxonomy): domain Bacteria; phylum Zixibacteria; class MSB-5A5; order GN15; family PGXB01; genus JAAERC01. The sequence goes on from DAOUVS010000046.1 coordinate 14,307, forward strand.
GATATGGGCATGGCATTCCAAGAGAATCATAAAACTAAAACAGTTGATTGACTTTATGCTTCTGATTCTTCCGTTTGAATCAAAAATATTTGACGATGCCGGAATGAAAAACAGATTTGTCGGACATTATCTCTTTGATGATATCGATGTAAAATATATCAAGGCGGACTATAATATGGAATCGAATCTTATTCTGTTGATGCCTGGTTCGCGCCCGCAAGAGGTACAGCGGATGCTTCCGACCATGATAAAAACCGCCGAGAACCTTTCAAAAAACGGAAACTGGAAATTTGTTATCGCCGGAGTTGGCGGCGATATCGATTACTTTTCCTATATAAAAGGAAGTACCGTTCCGATTAATATTATTTTTGGACACACTCGTGAGTTAATCGCCGACAGCCGACTGGTTGTCACTTCATCCGGGACGGCAACATTGGAGACCGGGATTATCGGGCGGCCGATGGTGGTTATATATAAAACAGGATGGCTGACCTATCAGATTGCCAGGCGATTGGTGAAACTTGATAAAATCGCACTGATAAATATTGTCGGCGGCAAAAAGATTGTCCCGGAACTGATACAAAACGACGCCTCGCCAACAAAAATAAAACAAGCGGCCGATCTATTTTTGAATAATAATCAGCTTGTTATTGAGACAGTTGGCGAACTGAATAAAACAACTGATAAACTTGGCGGAGCCGGGACATCGGAACGCGCCGCCGAAACCATTATGGGATTTATAAATTGTTGATCCTATATCGTATATTCACTTTTTTAGTATATTACTTATCATCGCCATTTACATTTGTGCTCGCTTTGTCCGGATCGATCAAATGGAAAAATCGCCTCGGATATTTACCTGAATATAAGAAAACAATTAATACCAAAACTATCTGGCTCCATGCTTCATCGATGGGTGAAGTCAAAGTGCTCGCTATTCTCAAAGAGTATCTTGAGAAATCGGACCAGTCGATTTCTATCTTTATTACCGTTATGACCGAGACCGGATACCAGAGCGCC
>DAOUVS010000248.1 GCA_030667525.1 Candidatus Zixiibacteriota bacterium
AAATATTCGGTCCCAAACTCCATCTTTCCGCCGGAAAGAATTGTATAAACGCCAATTGTCGCCACAAGAATGCCGATTGTTTTTCTAAAAGTAGCTTTTTCTTTAAGAATAAATATTGCCATTATGTATAAAAAGACAGGAACCGTCGCAAAAAGTAAACCTGAATGATTCGCCAGCGTTTTTGATTGACCTATAAGATAAAGAATCTGATTAAACGGTATGATTGTTAACCCGCCAAGAAGGATTCTTAAATTGTCTTTTCTACATATTTTTTGCCGTCGATTTAGAAAAATTAAAATCGGGATGTAAATTAATGAAGCAAAACCGAATCTGAAAAATGCAAAAACAAATGGATCTATTTCATTAAGACCTAGTTTGGCGATCGGAAATGCACATGCCGCGAATATCTGGTGCAGCATGATGACAAGATATGGAAGCCAGGTCGGATTCTCAGTTGATGTTCTGTTATTCATTTCTCGGGAGTTGGATCATTTAGATTATTTATAAAGTAACTATATATTACTACATAACATATAATTACAGCATAATCTTAAAGTAACCCTTTATAACTCCCACCGTCAACTGCAATCGATGAGCCGGTTATAAAAGCTGCCTTCTGGGAAGACAGGAACGCAATTAGCGCTGCCAGTTCGTTAGGATCGCCCAATCGCCCAGCCGGTGTCGTTGCGATCCAATCATTATAGATATCAGCAGGACTGCTTCCCAAAGCCTTCGACTTGACGTCGGCCAGTTCCTGAAGTCGTTCTGTTTTGGTGTATCCGGGACAAACTGTATTTATCGTTAAACCGAATCGCGCATATTCATTAGATATGGTTTTGGCAAAACCGGTTAGTCCGGCTCGTAATGTATTTGAAATTATCAAGCCGTCAACTGGCTGCTTAACAGCTATCGAGGTAATAAAAACAACTCTCCCCCATTCTTTCTCGACCATACCCGGGATAACAGCGCGGGTGAGATTCATTGATGAAAAAAGAGTTAATTCTGCAGCTTTCTGCCAGACTTCCTTTGAGTGGTTCATAAACGGCCCGGCTGGCGGACCGCCGGCATTGGCAACGAGAATATCAACCGCTCCCAGCTCCGCAGACACCTTGTTAACTATCTCCTCGGCCTTTCCAGCAATAGCCAAATCGCCCGGATAAATGGCCGGGACAGCCCCTGTCCTTTTTTTAATTTCTGCTGCAGCTTTTTTCAAATTTTCTTCTGACCTTGAATTTATCGCCAGCTTGACGCCCTCATCGGCAAGAGCCATCGCAGCGGCAAATCCTAATCCGGCTGATGCGCCGGTCACCAGAGCAACTTTACCTTTGATTCCTAAATCCATATCAGACCTTCACCTTCGACATTTCATCAATTAACGCCAAAGCAGAGTAGCAACCCCGCTCGAAATCTTTCAGGGCAAAACGTTCGTTGGGCGAATGGGCATTGTCATCTGCTTGTCCCCAACCCAACAACAAGGTATCAATCCCCAGAACCTCTTTAAAAGTTCCAACCACGGGAATCGAGCCACCCTCTTTTACAAAAACCGGTTTGATTCCAAAACCGGATTTAATCGCCTCACCAGCAGCTTCCAACCAGGGCCCTTCGGTCGGAACAACTACCCCTCGTGCTCCACCATGTTTGGTCACTTCACATTTTACATAATCGGGACAGATATTTTTAATATGTTTTTCGATTTTATTACATATATCCATTGGGTCCTGATCGGCCACCAGCCGCATCGTTATTTTGCATGTGGCCAATGAGGGAATAATTGTTTTGGCCCCTTCTCCTTGATATCCGCCGGTTATTCCATTTACATCCAGAGTCGGACGTCCCCAAATCTGCTCCAAAACGGTATAATCGGTATCTCCAAATAAGCCAACGGAGCCTGTTTTGGCCAGATATTCGTCTTTATTGAATGGTAACGCGGCAAACTGTTCTCTTTCCCAGTTGGTGAGCGGTTTGACATCGTCATAAAAACCATCAATAGTGATTTTGCCGTTTTCATCATGAAGGGCACCAATTATTTTGCCAAGAATATTTATTGGATTGGCAATCGATCCGCCGAAACTACCAGAATGAAGATCACGATCGGGGCCGGTTATTTTAACTTCTACAAACGCCAGTCCGCGCAGACCATAAGTAACAGCCGGTTTATCTTTGCCAAATTGACCGCTGTCGGAAACCACAACGATATCTGCTTTGAGCATTTCGGCATTATCTTTGATAAATCTTTCAAGATTTTCAGAGCCTGATTCTTCCTCACCCTCCATCAATAATTTCACATTTACCGGCAGTTCGGTTCCGGTCGCCAAATATGCCTCCAGCGCCTTAACATGTGTCCACAGCTGCCCTTTGTCATCAGTGGCGCCCCTGGCAATAATATATCCATCTTCAATCAGAGGCTCAAATGGGGTGGTTTTCCACAACTCCAGCGGTTCCGGCGGTTGAACATCATAATGACCATAATATAGAATGGTCAAATTATCAGGAGACACTATTTTTTCACCATAGACTACCGGATGGCCGCCGGTTGGCATTATCTTTGATTCAATTCCAATCCCATTTAATTGTTTGGAAAGCCATTCGGCGCAGGCTTGCACATCTTTTTTGTTTTCACTTTTGGCTGACACCGATGGAATCCGTAAAAAATCAAACAAATCATCCAATCTCTTTTGTTTATTCGCGTCTAAATATTCCCTGGGGTTCATATCTACTCCAAAATTAAAAGTATCATATTCAAGAGGATACTGCATTCATTTTCATGGCAGTATTACAAAGTTCCTCCGCTTATTTATTTGGCTAAAATAGCCATTAAGAGTCTAAAAATCAATAAGATATGCCAAAAATAGTTAAAACTATTGCATTTTGGCTGGAACAGATTATACTTCATTAAGTATAATAAATAAATTGGAGAGAGCTAACTTATGCAACGTGTGAATTACCTAATAATTATATTATTGTTTTCTATTTCTGCATTTGCCCAGACGAAGTCGTTTGTTACGATGTCTCACGCTTCGGCCAATTTCGGATTTATTCCAGAAATGGGCGAGTTTAGCAGAAAAATTACAATGAAATCAAATATAACTGATACTCTTCGCATTGGAAAAATCAACACTTATTGTGACTGTGTTACTGCAAAATTCGACAATAATATATTATTGCCTGGTGACAGCATTACATTAGAAATTAAATTGATGTCACAAAAACTGGCAGGCAAAATATATAAGGTAACTCATATCTATGACGAGAACGGCGTCAGACTGGCCAAGGTGACAGTGAAGGCATCTATTTACAAGGACTATTCCAATTTTAAGGATATTTTCGTTGAACCGGCTATCTTGAACTTTTCTCAATTTGGAGACAAGGGTATCGAAAAGGCTGAATTTTATATTAATAACGTCACCGATGAGACAATTCCGCTGGAGCTAATGTTTACAAATTCTGAATATTTTGAGCTTGATTTCCCCGTATATGTAGAAACAAACAAAAAGGCAAAAGGAACCGTAAAACTAACTGAGAAAGGTAAATCCAGTGAATTTGGCGAATCGTTTACATTTAAATATATTAATACCAAATCTCAGGAATTACTATTTTCCGTATCTGTTAAAAGAAAGGTATTCACAGATAATACAAAAGGTAATTAAATAAAGGAAACAGACGGCACTAAATTATGCCGTTGCAGATTCTGTTGAATTTGCCGATATTATAGAAATAATTAACTTTGTGATAGACGAAATTTTGGAGGAAATATGAAAAAAACGACCCTTATATTCTTTCTAATGATTTTTGCATTTGGGTTGTTTGGAAATGCTTTCGCCGAACCGGCGATGACCATTCCTGAATCGGTTTTCGATTTTGGATATGTCCCACAGCATTCTAAGATCAGCCATGTTTTCTGGTTGCATTCAACCGGAACCGATTCGCTCAAAATCCTAAATGTAAAACCTGGCTGAGGATGCACCAAGGCTCCTCTTGAAAAAGATGAGATTGCTGTCGGTGACAGCACCAAGCTTGAAATTATCTTCTCGACAAAGTCTTATCGAAGCAAGACTTCAAAGCGTCCCAGCATTAAAACCAATGAAGGACCGGACAAGAAGTTTGTCCAGATAACGGCTAATATCTTTACTAATCCTGATTCGACTTATCCGGTGATATTTAAACCATACAAGTTTGATATATCCCAGTACGGTGAAAAGACGAGGAAAAAACTCGAATTTACAATTACCAATGTTACCGATGAAAAACTTGACATCGATTTGGTTGATATGCCAGCCGGGATGTTTAAGCTTTCTCTTCCCAAAAGCGTAAAACC
>DAOUVS010000235.1 GCA_030667525.1 Candidatus Zixiibacteriota bacterium
ATAAGCTGTCGAAGACGGGGGAGATACCTTCTTCGCCGCCGAAAACGCCGATTTTACTTGCCGTCCAGCTTTCCATAATAACAATAACAATATTTGGCATAAAGGCGGGACGGTCAACTGGATCGGTCTGTCGCACCAGTGAAATTTGATTCTTATCAATTGAATCAGTTATTCCCAGCAAGTTCCGAACGTTGTGAAACGCTTCATCTTTATCATAAAACTGAAATCGGATTTCGTCGTCGGCTAGTGTATGACCATCTTTTAATTCTTCATAAATGGAGTGCGACAAAGTGAAAACAGGATTAAGACTTAACTGGTTAATAAATTGATTGTCGCTGAAAAATGCCTCACCCCAGTCGAGCGGTTTGATTCCGGCGCGTCCCCTGATGAGAAATCCAAGTAGGACAATACTACAAACAAACAATATTGTTTTTACTGTTTTACTGGCTGAATCATTAAATTTACCCAGTCTATGAAATATATTTTTAAGAGCCAAAAATAGCGCAACCGAAATAATCAGCCAGGTTACCATTACCGGCCAAAAACCCTCTGCATTTGTTACCGTATGTAAAAATAGCTCAGGATGATTAAGATACTCAACTGCCCAAAAATTCAGATGGCTGCCAAAATTCTCAAAAAAAGCGATATCGGCCAGCCCCATAAATGTTATTAATGAAAACAGTGCAGTCAAAATTGCGACAAAGACGTTTTGATTCTTTGATTTTGACAAATTAATAAACGGCAGATGAGATATCAGCAAAAGCGGTAAAACAATAAACGAGATGATAACCGCATCAAACCGGAAGCCGATAATAAATGATTGAACAACCAGAGATAGTGAAGCGCCTCCGATCAATTCAGTATAACTTAGCAAAAATATTAATCGTAATAAAATAAACAATCCCGCCGCCAGTAAAAAAGTCGCAACCGAGATTGTTATCTCCGATGGCAAAGCTGATATTTTTAAAGGAAGTTTCATAAAGAAATTATTGAAATTACTTTTTCTCAAGCAGGTTCCAGTTGGAGTAAGCGAACAGATGTCGCCCGCCAAACAGCTTTTGTTCGAGCCAGGTAATAATACGATATTTCAATTTTTCATGCTTATTCAAGGCTCTTGACAGATTAAATTCTTTGCCATAATTAAGAAAATCTTTCCAGCTAATATTTTTGAGTAACTCAGACATTACCTCTGGATGTGTTCCATTGAACAGTGGCAGTCGCGCTAATGGACCATAATCATAGATGAGCTTTGTTTTAATGGCTTTTATTTCATCTTCATCTCTTGTGCCATGGTGCATCGAGTCCTGCTCTTCTTTTTTCTCAACCATAAGCTGTGGCGGTCTGACCCATCCATAATGATAGATATATGCCGGAAGCTGAATCACGTTAAGTCGTCTGTTATCGTCAATTCTGAATGATTGCGCGTCACCAAATGATTTGACACCGATATTGTTACGAACAATTCTGATCTCTTTCTGATACCAACCGTGATGATAAAGATAATGATCATAATCGCCCCAAAAATGATTGTAATTAAATAAAAAACCCTCAACCTCGGCATCATCAAGATATTCACGGCAATAATTCACGATGCTATCCAGATCATTATCATGCATCACTTCGTCGGCCTGAAGATAGAAGCACCAATCACCGCTGCATTGATTGAGCGCAAAAGTTGTTTCATCCCGAAAAATATGACCATCAACGAAAAGTTTTTTGTCCCAGACACGGTCATATATTTTAATCTTCGGCGAACCAATCGATTCTATTATCTGGCGGGTGGAATCATCATCATCACCATCGCCGAGAGCAACAATAAATTCATCAACAATTGGAAGAATCGACAGAATCGATTCTTTTACCGGGAAATAATATTTGGTGGCGTTTCTGATAATCGTAAAGCCGCTGATTTTCATTTATATACTTTCATAAATTGCTTAATCACAAAAGTATAACGGCTCATATAATTATTGTCAAGGTCACAGAAACCGAGACTATGATGTTGACTTAATTATAATCTACTCTGCTGATGGCTGAATAATTTGACCGTCGGGACGGTTAAATCGTCGCCTTTTTATTCAGTTCAGTTTGGACAATAAACCAAACTGCAGGAGCAAAGACGATCCAGAGAATAAACAATATCCAGCGATTCATGTTTTCAGAGCTTATTTTTTCATAAAGTTCGCAATATTTATAATAAGAATAGATGGCGCCAAACGGAACAAACAGCAAAATTGTCCATAAGGTCGGTGCGGCATCATGATCTTCGGCCAGCGCTGCCATTTCTACGGCAGTTTGATAAAACCAATAGATCGCATAAAATCCCAGGGTGATGATCATCAGAAATACCTGAGCCCACATATTTCTGTTTTTTACCTGTACATTCATACCATTCTCCTATTGTTAATCTTCCTTATTTCCAATTTTAACTGCTGTCCCATATGCCAATAATTCTGCGGCTGCTTTCATAATAAATGATGTCGAAAACCGAACATTAACTACCGCATCGGCATCGAGCTTGATTGCCTCCTCGATCATCCGATCAAGAGCCTGCTCTCGGGTCTCGGCCAGCATTTTAGTATATTCAGCCACTTCACCGCCGACAATACTTTTAAATCCGGCAACAATATCGCGCCCAATATGCCGCACTCTAACCGAGTTGCCCCGGACCAGCCCCAATTGTTTAACTATCTTTTTGCCCGGAATATAATCAGTTGTAACTATAATCATCTTGATACCTCATCATAACGGTCACGTTTTTTGGCAAACAATCGCTCTCGTAATATAGAAACCAATAAAACTATCAATCCAAAGATCCCGCATCCGATACCGATTTTCAACAAAAGCGGAACTTCAGAATTCAAGAAGAAATCGATAAAAATATGATAGCTTCCAAAACAGAGCAGGATAATCGCCGCGATTGATATAAATATCCAACTGACGCCCCGCTCCATTCGTTTATAAAGACTGCTCCAGTATCCTTCCCAGACCTGTTCCGGGATATCTGCGTATTTCATGGCCCCAGTTACCTCCTTCAATTTTCGAAATGACTCCAGCTCTTTCCGGCATTCCGCACATCCCTCCAGATGAACCTCGAAATCCTGCTTTTCATCCGGCGACAATTCATTGTCGATATATCCGGATAGCAGAATTCTGTATTTTTCTTCACTCATATTCACCCAGAATTTCTGCCAGTTTCCGTCGCGCATAGTACAGCCGCGACATCACCGTACCTTTTGGTATTTTTAACATATCCGCAATTTCGTCATATGATAAATCACGGAAATGTTTTAGCATGATTATTTCCCGACTCGACAAATCAAGCAACATAATAGCTTTGCGAAGATTTCGAGCCGCCTCCTTTTTCAAAATTATTTTTTCAGGATTAGTCTCGGTTACAAGCAGAAAGTCGTTATCGTCGATATCAATCTGCTTTGACTCCCATTTTGCGCGTCGTTTAAGACAATCTTTGCATAAATTGGAAATTATTGAATAAAACCAGGGGAAAAACCGCTGGTCGGCATTAAATTTCCCGGCTGATTTGTGAACCCTGATAAAAGCTTCCTGCGATATATCAAATGCCTCATCCTTGTTGCCGACCATCCCCAGAGCCAGATGATATGCTTTAATCTTATATCTTTCAACAAGTTCCCGCATGGCGCTTTGGTCGCCCTTTCTGATTTGCACCATTAATTTGGCATCATCGCAATTTTCTTTTGTCAATATATTTACCTTCGCGCCTTGATAATATTCGATTTATCTGAGAGATAAATTAAAAAAATTATATATAAAAAACAAGCTATGACTTTATAGATTCCGGCAGGGCGAGCATCCGTTTGATTTCGCCGGCTCGCTCAGATTTATTCAGTCTTTTTATTGAAATAATGTTTCTTCCGGTCGATTTCTGTCCTGATTTTTTGACCGCGTAATGATGCTGGCTTTTGACCGCAATCTGATGCAGATGAGTCACTACCAGCAATTGATATTTCTGTGCCAATAAATCAAGCTTTTCAGCGACAGAATTGGCCGTTATGCCACCGATTCCAACATCGATCTCATCAAAAACCAGCAGATTCCCCAGAATTTTATTACCTTTCAAATTCTGCTTCTCGGCCGCCTTCAAAGCGAGCATAATTCTTGAGATTTCGCCACCCGAGGCGGTTCTGGCCAACGGTTTCAACGGTTCGCCCGGATTGGTCGAAATCAGAAAACGGCCAGATTCGAAACCATCCGGGGTCGCTTTTATTTTTTTACTATCCCATTCGATTCCATTTTTGTCAGGTTCATAAATAAATTCAAAGAGAAATTTCGATTTATCCATTCCAAGCTGACTAAGTTCGGATTCAACTTTTTTTGTAAGGCTTTTTGAGCCATTTTGTCGCTTTGAAGAAACATCTGCGGCCAGTTTAAAGTAACTATCGAAATTCTCTTTTTCCAGCTGTTGCAGGTTTTTTATTTTATCATCAATGTTTAAATCGACGCCAATCTTTTTATTTATATTTTCGAGAGTCTCGATGATCGCTTCTTCCGAGCGACCGTATTTATTTTTTAGTTTAAACAACTCATCAAGCCGAATATTA
>DAOUVS010000201.1 GCA_030667525.1 Candidatus Zixiibacteriota bacterium
ATTCGGACGCTATCGGCACCGGAACCGGTGTTATGGGCGACACCAGAGATCATATCGATACCGATTATAACGGTAGCAATTATTCTATGATTGATTACACTCGGCAGTTAAATAATAATCCTCATGGCCACGACGGTGAAATGCCTAATGGCCGCTATATTCAAACCAATCTGGCAACTACCTCTCTTCCAGGTGTCACGGCAACCGATGCTGACAACATTTGGGATGATCCCAATATACAGGCTCCGGCAGTTGATGGTCATGTTTACACCGGCCTGATGTATGACTGGATGTTGGCGACGTTTGGCCGCAACAGTTACGACGAAGCCGGTGCATCGATGAGAGTTTCGGTTAACTATTCTGCAGAGGGTGATAATAATGCTTATTGGAATGGTTCCCAAATTGTCATTTGGAGTTGGGCACCAAATTATGGATTAGATTATCGATCGCTGGCTGGCTGTCCCGATGTTATTGCGCATGAGTGGGGTCACGCTATTACCAGTTATGAATCAAATCTAGCTTACCAATTGGAATCAGGAGCGCTCAACGAATCGTTCTCCGATATGATCGGTGCCGCCTTTGAATTTGCTCATCCTGAATTAGATACTCCCGATTGGAAAATGGGCGAGAATAGTAATACAAGCTCGGAACCTTTTCGTCATATGGATACACCGCATGAAGGGTATGTAGTTGAGCCGTATCAGATACATGGTGGCGACCCCGATTATTATGGGATTACCGATGTATATTGGGTTGATGTTGTTGGCTGTCTTCCGGAGTATGCTAATGATTACTGTGGTGTCCATACCAATAGCGGTGTTGGCAATAAATGGTTTTATCTTCTATCCGATGGTGGTATTCATCATGGTGTGACCGTAGAAGGAATTGGTGTCCAAAATGCGATAAAAATCGCCTATCGTGCAAATTCTTATTATTGGTCAACCAATACTAATTATCATCAGGCGGCACTTGCAACAATGACGGCGGCCGATGATCTTGACCCCACTCATGCCTGGCGTGAGCAAGCCTTGAAGGCCTGGCATGCCGTTGGTGTCTTTCCATCAACATATTTGGTTGATTTTACCTATCCGGGCGGTATCCCGACCTTAGTAACACCAGGTGCTGAAACTACTTTTGATGTCGTCGTTTCTGCTACCGGTGGTGGTTCGATAGTTTCAGGAAGCGGAAAAGTTTACGCTTCGGTTGCGGGTGGCTCGTTTATTGAAGCGACTCTTACCGAAACGGCGACCGATCAATACGAAGTAGTTCTGCCTCCAACCCCATGTGAAGGTTATGTCAGATTTTATATAAGCGTTGATGAAACGACCAACGGAACATTTTTTGATCCCGATCCAAGTAAGCCGCTGCAGGCACTGGCGATAACCGGAACGGTTGTCGTTTTTGAGGATGATTTTGAAACCGATAAAGGATGGACGATTACAAGCGAGATTACCGAAGAAGATGCTGGTGCTCCCATCGGTGATCCCCTCGTATTCGGAACTTGGGAACGTGGCGTACCGGCAAATTGGAGCCGCGGTGATCCTCCTGCCGATTTTGATGGTTCCGGCTCATGTTTCTTAACCGATAATGATCTAACTCAAAATAACTCCGACGTTGATGGTGGATTCACAGCTATTTATTCACCGACATTTGATTTATCAAGCGGTGATGCCGTCATTCATTATGCTCGCTGGTTATCAAACGATCTCGGTTCCAATGCTTTTTCGGAGCCACTTCTGGTTTTTATCTCAAATAATAATTGGGCAGATTCGGCGCTGGTCGAAACAGTTGGCCCTACTGGTTTGGTTGCTCAGGGCGGATGGTATGAACATACCTTTTTAGTCAGTGATTTTGTAACTCCGACCGATCAGATGCAGGTACAGTTTTATGTTGCTGACATACCAGTCCCTCCTCTAGCCGGCTCAATTGTGGAAGCGGCGATCGATGATTTTCAGGTGGTCAGATACGAATGCACTGTCAATCCGCCAATCGTCATTAGCGAGACGCTTCCTGAATGGACCGTTAATCAGCCATATTCTGCTCAAGTTTTGGTTGGCGGGGGAGTCGGTGTCCTGACCTTTACCGATAAATATGGTGATCTGACCAGTACCGACTTTACGATTTCATCGACTGGTCTGGTGACTGGAACACCAACAGCAACCGGAATATTCTCATTCACGGCCAATGTCGCAGATGAAACCCCTGATGAAGATGATGGATTGATATCTTTTACGATCAATGAAGCGGTGACAATTACCACTACCACTCTTCCCGAGTGGACAGTTGGTCAGCCGTATTCCTCCGAATTATTGGCTACCGGCGGAACCGGGACTAAGACCTGGTTTGATCTCAATGATGATTTGGCCGGAACCGGTTTGACTCTTAGCGGAACCGGAACAGTCTCCGGGACGCCTACCTCAGCAGGTATTATTAGCTTTACGGCGCAGGCCAGCGATGAGGGCGGCGATGTCAAAACGCAATTACTTGAGCTTACAATTAATGATGCTGTGAATATTTCGACCTCAGGTATTTTGCCTGCTGCGTATGATACCAAGAGCTATTCGGTTCAGCTTGAATCCACCGGAGGAACTGGTGCCAAAACCTGGACGGATCCCAACGATGATCTGGTTGGATCCGGATTAACTCTTTCAGCAACCGGCCTGCTTTCGGGAACTCCATCAATTGGTGTCGGGAATCTCAATTTTGATGCCCAGATTGAAGATATAGCTGGTAGTGCCGATGTTCAGGGATTTTTACTTGTAATAAACGAACCGTATATCTGCGGCGACGTTGATGACGATGGTCTGGTCAATATTTTGGATATTGTTTATCTTATTAATTTCAAATATAAGGGCGGCCCGCCTCCCGTTTATATGGAAGCGGCTGATGTTAATTCAGATACAGTACCGGACGGCATGATAAATATTCTGGATATTGTCTATTTAATTAATTTCAAATATAAGGGCGGTCCCGATCCTGTCTGCATTTAGGAAAAATAACATCTTTGATAAAAGGCCCCCATCCAGGACGGGGGCCTTTTTTTGTGGGTTATTCTGGATTTTGGCATTACTTTCTTCAAATAAATCGAGAATCTTTCCAATGATTGAAAATAATGATAATTTAAAAATAAATAACTTGACGAGTTAAATTATTATCCTTATAATAACCGACTAACTCTTTGGGCCCATAGCTCAGTTGGTTAGAGCAGCTGACTCATAATCAGCGGGTCCCAGGTTCGAGTCCTGGTGGGCCCAGATGTTGATGTTTGACAGGATTATACGAATTGCGGGCAATTAGCTCAGTTGGTTAGAGCGTTCGGTTCACATCCGAGAGGTCACTGGTTCAAATCCAGTATTGCCCAGTTAAGAGGATATCGGAGATGACCGATACAAAATATATGCAGATACGATGTGCTTGTATAGGCCCGAAAAAAACTGGGCACAAAATAAACGAGGACGAAAAAAACCTGGCGCAGTCTTAATTTAAAAATGAGACTGCGCCTTTTTAATTTGGCCGTTTACGGGAGATTTAGATGCCGATGAAAGATGATTTGGAGCTTTTGTTAAAATTGCAGGTTATTGATTATGACCGGGGGGAACTGGAACGCTCTAAAGAGTATATTCCTGATATGATGGAAAATCTAAAGCGGGAAATTGTAGAAATTGAAGATACTTTTGTTAGCAATGAAAAAGAACTATCAAAGGCAAGGATTCTTCAAAATAGCCTTGAGTTGGAAGTTTCTGCTCTGCAGGACCAATTAAAAAAGTTGAAGTCGATGATGATGGCGATCAAGACTAACAAAGAATACGATGCTCTCGTTTCCCAAATAGATTCTGTCAGGGAGTCGATTAACGAAAAGGAAACAACTCTTCTGGAAATTATTGAAAGAGTAGAAATTCTGGAAAGCGGCATTGATGATCTCAAGAAAAAATCTATCGAAACCAAAAAGCAGAATGACGATCAGCTGAGTATTCTTCAGGAAAAGATGGATTCGGTTGGTTCCAAGGTTCAAATAAAAGACGATGAACGGCAAAATATTATTGTCCGGGTGCCAAAAAGAATGATGTCGGTTTACGAAAGAATTCACAAGAATCGGGGTGGTTCGGTTGTCATTACGGTTAAAAAGAGAGCCTGCGGAGCCTGTTTCAAGGCCCTTCCGCCGCACCGTATTCAGGAATTAAAACGGGGCGATCAAATGATTACCTGTGATAATTGCGGGCGCCTCTTAGTCTGGCAAGATGGCCAAAGCGAATAAAGTAATTTTGATATAATTTGGAATATGGCAAAAATAATAGAAAAAGATGGTTTGACCTTTGATGATGTTCTTCTGGTCCCCAACCGCTCGGATATTTTACCGCGCGATGTTGATATCTCGTCCAAATTGACTGCAAATATTGGATTAAATATACCATTGATTTCGGCGGCCATGGATACGGTCACTGAATATCTAATGGCGATTGCGGTTGCTCGTCAGGGCGGACTTGGTATAATTCATAAAAATCTCTCTCCAGAGGCGCAGGCAGTTCAGGTCGATAAGGTAAAGCGATCAGAATCAGGGATGATTATTGATCCGATAACACTTCCGCCGGACCGGCCGATTGGTGAGGCCCTGGCGGTTATGAAAAAATTCCACATTTCGGGAATTCCGATTTCTGAAAATGGGAAATTGGTCGGAATTTTGACCAACCGTGACCTCAGATTTAATAAAAAGTTGAATGTGCCAATATCTGAGGTGATGACTAAAAAAAATCTGATTACATCGCCTGAGGGAACCGATTTGGAAACGGCTCAGGATCTTTTGCATCACAATCGAATTGAAAAACTTCTGATTGTTGATGACCAGAATTTCCTCAAGGGGATGATTACGGTCAAGGATATCATGAAAAAAATTCAATATCCTTTGGCCTGCAAAGATAAATTTGGTCGTTTACGGGTTGGAGCTGCAGTTGGAGTTTCTGCTGATTTGGATGAGCGTTCCGAGCTTCTGGTAAAAGCTGGTGTTGATATTCTGGCGGTTGATTCGTCGCATGGTCACTCGACCGGAGTTTTAAAAGCGGTAGAAAAACTGAAAAAGAAATTTCCTGATATTCCGGTTATGGCGGGCAATGTAGCCACTAATGAAGGTGCCTTGGCCTTGATCGACGCTGGCGCCGATTCAGTAAAGGTTGGTATCGGGCCCGGCTCGATTTGTACGACAAGAGTTGTTACCGGAGCAGGTGTCCCGCAGGTCACAGCTATAATTAACGCTTATGAAGCGGCCGCAAAACATAAAATTCCAGTGGTTGCCGATGGCGGCATTCGTTATTCAGGAGATATTGTCAAGGCTCTGGCCGCCGGTGCTTCGTCTATTATGGCCGGATCATTATTTGCCGGAACCGAAGAGTCCCCAGGTGAAACGGTATTATTTGAGGGGCGAACTTTTAAGGTTCACAGGGGCATGGGATCGGTTGAAGCGATGAAAGAAGGCAGTCACGACCGATATTTTCAAGAATCGCAGGAAGATGTATCCAAATTTGTTCCTGAAGGAATTGAAGGTCGGGTTCCATTTAAAGGCGAATTGGCCGATACA
>DAOUVS010000216.1 GCA_030667525.1 Candidatus Zixiibacteriota bacterium
CAAAGCTACCACGAGAAAATCACCGGTTCGTAAAACTACGACCCGCAAAGTGACTCGCAGAGCTACCACGAGAAAATCACCGGTTCGTAAAACTACGACCCGCAAAGTGACTCGCAGAGCTACCACGAGAAAATCACCGGTCCGTAAAGCTACAACTCGTAAAGTGACTCGCAGAGCTACCACGAGAAAATCACCGGTCCGTAAAGCTACGACTCGTAAAGTGACTCGTAAAGCCACCACTCGCAAGGTTACTCGCAAGGCGACTACCCGCAAGCCGGTCCGCAAGACGAATCGCAAAAGAGTTATTCGGAAATACAGATAATTTTTATTTGTAGCTTCTAATATTGAACCCCGATTTCATTCGAATCGGGGTTTTTTTATAGCCAGTTGATATAATGATTGTTATTTTCAAGAAAGCAATATTGGAAATTCATAGCACAAGGATATAAGATGCTAAAAACGGTCGGGTTTTTTTTATTAGTAATAATCATTTGCTGTTCTTCAACAAATGCGCAGGACACAAATGATATTCTCCAGATAGTTCTTGATTCAATCGGATTTGATAGATCAGATCTTGGCTATCAACAAAAAGGGTACTGGAATCGCTTTCCGCTCGATACCCCATATCGGTTGACATCGTTTGATGATCTTTTTGCTGAACCGCTGATGTTATATGATTATAGTAAGACAATGGCTGATGCGGTCGAAAGGTATCTGGCTCCGGCTTTTCTTGATTCTAATTCAATATCTCTATACTCTCTGACATACTCGCTCGGTGTTGATCGTAAGCAGGGCGGATTCAGGTCATATTCGGCAAATCTTATTCCGGTGTCCGATTCTATCGATCCGCTTGAGAAGGCGTTTGGGAAATTGTTTGGGGAGGCAGGTCACCCATCAGAATATTATACTTTTGGTGAAAAGGCCGATTGGCCCGACTATAAGAAAGAGATCGCAAACTTTGCCAATGAAATTTCTCCCGAAATAGAATTAATTCTCGCAAAAGCAATTAATAATCTGGCTGATATAATTTATTGGCAGAAACTGGCATTTCGCAACTGTAGTGAAGAATCAAAACAGAAGATTTTTAATATTCGTGATTTGGCCAATACTCAATCTGACGGCACCGTTTATTATCCTGAAATAGATGATATCGCCGGTGAGATTGATTATGCCTCGCTTCATTATGCGGCGCTTAAAGCAGCGGCGCTGGCCGAAGAAACTGCTGATTCACTTATTTTCTATGGTACAATTCCGGCCGATTATTATTTAGATATTTCGACACCATCCGGCCAAATTGTTTTTCTCGGCAAAGATTACCTGAAAAAGAACAAAATGAAATTTTTCGATTGTAATAGTACCTTGCTCGTTATTGATTTTGGCAATGATGCTGTTTTTACCGGTAATTGCGGGGGAACCTCGGTTTCTAACCAGGTTTCAATGTTTATCGATTTGGGTGGTGATGATATTTACCGAACTGACCGAGATATCTCGACCTGCGGAGCAGGCGTGATGGGAATCGGGCTTTTGTACGATCGATCCGGAAACGACACCTATGAAACTAAGAATTACTCGCAAGGTTTTGGCTTCTTCGGGGTCGGGATGCTCTATGATAAAGAGGGGGATGACAAATATCGGGCCGAGCTGTCGGGACAGGGATGTGGCTATTTTGGAATCGGTCTTTGTTTCGATGCCGACGGGTCTGATAATTATTACATCTTTGGCGATGGTCAGGGATGCGGCGGTGTTGGCGGCGGTGTTGGTGTTCTGGCTGATTATGCCGGTGATGATTATTATAAAGGTGAGCCTGATCCAAAAGTTTTTAGCCGTCCCGACTATCATTCCAAATTTAATATCAACCTCAGCAATGTTCAAGGGTACGGTGGCGGTCGACGCGGCGATGGCAGCGACGGACATTCCTGGGCGGGAGGTCTTGGTGCGATAATTGATATCTCCGGAAATGACCATTATCTGTCCGGCAACTGGTCGCTGGGGTGTTCTTATTGGTTTGCCACCGGGATCGCCTATGACGGAACCGGGAATGACCGCTATGAGTCCTGTTATTTTACGCAAGGTTCGGGTGCCCATTTCTGTAATGCTATATTGATTGACGAGGGTGGCGATGATAACCATGAGCTTTACGAAACGGCCGGAGCCGCTTTAGGGTTTGGCTGGGATTTTGCCAACTCATTGTTAATAAATATTGGCGGTAACGATTTATATAAGGCAAAAATGATTTCGATGGGACTGGCGCAGATTCGCTCCTTTGCATTTCTGATCGATATCGGCGGGGATGATCAGTATCGGCTTGGAGCCGGAACCGATGGTCTTGGTCAGGCCTCGTATCGACCCGATTTTGCAAAACCAAGGAAACTTGCACCATACACATATTATGTCAAATCGCTCGGTTGCCTGATTGATATTGGCGGAACCGATCTCTATTTATCTTATGAAGATAATGAAAAATATTTGGAAGAGAATCATCCGGTTGCCAAAGACAATGCCTTTTGGTTTGCCCCGTCCAAAAGTGACAGCACCTATGGGAATAATAATTTTGGAGTTGGAATAGATATTGATAATGGCTATATCCCGGAAATTCAGAAATGGGAAGATTAGCGGTTTGATAGAATAATAAAAAATGGCCCCGTCTTAAGACGGGGCCTTTTTATTTGTCTATGACTCATTAAATCAGGCAGATGCCTTCTTTTTGTCATCTTTAATCAATGACATTTTCAGCAGCGGCGGGGTTACCAGCGTCGTGACAATTACCATAATTACTACCGCCGAGTAAGTTCCGGCGCTGATGACAGGGGTATTATCGAGGACCAATTTCGCTCCGATGCCGACAAAAATCAAACCGACCTCTCCACGGGGACTCATTCCAAGACCGATAGCGATCCTGTTAAGAGATTTATCAAAGATCGCCAAAGAACAGACCTGTTTACCTGCTATCGCTGCGATTGTCATCACTCCGGCAAAAGCAAGAATGCTTGTATTCCCAAAGGTCGACAGGTCAACCATCATTCCCATCTTGACAAAGAAAATAGGAATTAAAAAGACACCAATCGGCGCCACCAACTCATCAATTGAGTGCTCTCCGCGATCGGTGAAATCTTTATATTGGACCTTATCAAGAATCAATCCGGCGGCAAAAGCACCTACTATTGGGGCCAGACCGATTAAACTGGCCAGATAGGCCATCAGAAAACAGACTAACAAAGCTGTTGATAGCAATATCCCGGCGACTTTGAATTTACTTCCGAATTTAAAGATTTGGGGCATCATCAGGTTTCCGATAAGTATCGATCCAACTACAAACCCGAGTGCCTTGGCAACAATTATAAAGACATCCAGCGATCCAACTCCATCGCCCCCGGTGTTGGCGGCATTTATTATACCAACCACAACGGCCAGGATTATCAGGCCCATGATATCATCGATTACAGCCGCGCCCAGAATGATTTTGGCCTCGCGGGTTCTAATTTTACCGATATCTTTTAGGACTCTGGCAGTGATACCAACCGATGTTGCCGTTAAAGTCGCTCCTACAAAAATATGAACATAAATAGACGCCTCTGGAAGAAAGAAAATAGCAACTCCCCATCCGAGGAAAAACGGTGCGATGACACCAAAAACCGCTACCATAAAGGAAGCCACGCCGACTTTCATCATTTCCTGAAGCGACGATTCCAAACCTACTTCAAAAAGCAGAATAATAACGCCAAGTTCGGCCAGAACATCAAGGGTCAGACTGTGTTTAAAAGGTTCGACAATATCCGGTCCAATCAACACCAAATTGCCGATTAGCATACCGATTATTAATTCGCCCAGAACGGCCGGTTGCTTAAATCGTTCGAAAAAGTCACCGCCCAATTTGGCGGCCAGAAGAATAATAATGAGACCAAGCAAAACATCGGCTACTTCGCTGCCATGCCCGGCCGCTTCTCCTGTTTCGCCCGCTGTCGCAAAGGCCAAATTATATAATAAGTATCCAAGAGTAACAACAATTCCAACAATGATTCTTCGGGTCGTTAGAATTCTGGTCATAAAAAAACTCCTCATAACAATAGCGAATATTACTAAGTCCTGAAATTATGGCACGTTGAGAAATTAAGCAAGTGTTTAATAAAATCCATAAAATATTACGTCCCCCCTTATTAGATATTAAACCAGAAACTGCTTGCCTAACCGTCCGGTACGCGGTATTATTCCTGTCTTAACTTTGAATCAAATTTAGGAACGAACATATTGTCCGCAGGTATAAGAATAAACAGCAAATGGAAATAAGAGGAAGTATAAGTATGAAACAAATGCAAAAGAATATGATTTTTCTGGCTTTTTTGGCCATTTTAGCCGTTACCGGATCACTATTTGTCGGTTGTGGTGGTGATGATAATAATCTAATTCTGGCCGAAGTCGGTCCGGACAAAATACATGCGGTTCTTCTCAATGAGATATTTGATCGGCAAACTCAGCCTTTTAATTCTTTTGAAGATGAGCTTACTTTTCGCCAGTCAATTCTTGATAGCTTGATAGTTCAGCAGCTATTGATTCAGGAGGCCTACCGATTGGGGCTTGATGCCTCTGAAGAGGTTAATCGACTGGTATTAGGCAATAAGAATGAATTTTTGCTTGATGTTCTTTACTTAAGAGAAATTGAGGATCAGGTTTCGGTGGACGAAAAAGAGATTCGGGCGCTTTATGATAGTCTTGAATACAAAGTGAAGTCATCACATATTTTATTTGGAGATGAAGAAACAGCGTTAATCATTTTTGACAGTCTTAAAAATGGCGCCGATTTTGGCGAGATGGCCATTAATCATTCTATCGATCCGTCGGTTAAACAAAACCCGGGAGAGCTTGATTATGCTGTTTGGGGTCAGTTGGTTATGCCATTTTCGGAAGCGATATTTAATTTAGCTCCCGGAGAAATCTCCAAGCCGTTTAAAACCAACTTTGGCTGGCATATTGCCAGAGTGGAAGATCGAATTCCCAATGATGAAAGAAAAAGCTTTGAATTGATGCAGGAATCTTTAGAAGAAGCGGTCAAAAACAGTTATCGCGGACAATTAATGGATTCGTTTTTAACGGTGATCGAGGAAAAATCACCAATTACCATTGAAAAAGCGACGATTGAATATGTTATTCATAAGCGGGAAAATCTTTATCCCC
>DAOUVS010000102.1 GCA_030667525.1 Candidatus Zixiibacteriota bacterium
GAGAATGTCGGAGGGATCATACTTTTTGAAAATAACTGTACCCCTCACAATCTGGCCGAAAATTCAATTAAGAGTATAATTGAAATATCATCTGATATAATGCCGCTAATTGGTGTTGATCAGGAAGGTGGCCGGGTTTGCCGATTTCGTGGCGCACCGGCCGAGTATAAGTCACCATCGGATTATGGTAAGGACAAGAATATAGAGTTATTCAAAGAACAATTTTCGCGGGCCGCTCATTATATTCATTCGCTGGGTGTCAATTTATTGTTTGGTCCGGTTGCTGATATAAAACTTGAAGAGAACGAATGTCTTAAAGGTCGAACGTTTGGCAAGAAGGCCTCTTCGATTATTCCGTTTATTGAAAGCAGTATTAGAATAAGCCGCAAAGTCGGTCTGCTTTCCTGTTTGAAACATTTTCCCGGGTTGGGGGCATCTAAAAATGATCCACACCAAAAAATAGCTGTGGCCGATTATGAATATCAGACGTTTCTTAATCGTGAGGCGGTGACGTTTATGGCCGGTATCGAAACCGGTGCCGATATGGTAATGTCCACCCATATGATACTTTCAAGCCTGGACCCGCATCTTGTCACCGAATCGGATATAGTAATTGAACAGTTGTTAAGAGATAAACTCAATTTTGATGGTATTGTTATCACCGATGATCTTTTGATGCACGGTGCTGATAGTCTTGGCGGCTATGGCGAGCGGGCGGTCAAAGCATTTAATGCCGGGCATGATATTCTTCTGTTTGGGAAAAATTATCATGCAACCGCAGAAGCGATTGCTTATTTTAAGGAAGAATACCGTCAGGGGAAAATTGATGAAACAAGACTTAAAGCATCTTTGGAAAGAATTTCAGGGATTAAATCAAAATTGACGATGCCGGTTTTATAAATATTATGTCATTAAACAGAATACTAAAAAAGAAGAATCTAATTGTCGTCGGATTAAACTCCGGAACCTCCGCTGATGGACTTGATTTGGCCGCAGTGAAAATAAATTTATTTTCGAAAACTCCGGTCCTGAAATTTATTCAAGGTGTCACTGTTGGTTATCCCAAAGATATAAGTCTTTTAATAAATGATGCTATCGCAAATGAGATAAGCTCAATCGATACAATGATCGAACTTGATCGAAAACTTGGTGTCTTTTACGGAGAACAGGCCAGGAAATTTTGTCATGTGTTGGCAAAAAATAAAATATATCCTGATATAATTGCCTCGCATGGTCAAACGATTCGGCATCTACCGGGAAAAGTGAAAATCGGGCGCAAATTTGAAAGCGGAACATTGCAACTTGGTCATCCTGAAACAATTTCGAATAAAACCGGTCTTTTGACTGTCGCCGATTTTCGGCAGGCCGATATTGCGGTTGGCGGCGAGGGTGCACCTATAACCTGTTGGGCGATGCAGCACCTGTTTGCCTCAAAAAACGAAAACAGGATGCTGATAAATATTGGTGGGATAGCTAATTATTTTCTTATCCCAAAAAAATCATCGACAAAAAAAATGATTGCCGCCGATTGTGGCCCCGGTAACAGTCTAATCGATATTATCACGTTGAAATATTTTGGGAAAGGATTTGACTATGGCGGCCGGTTGGCCGCAAAGGGGAAAATCTCTTTTCGCTTATTGACGATTTTGATGGCCGATAATTTTTTGAAGGGCAAATATGGTCCCTCAACCGGGAAAGAACGTTTCGGGGAAAAATTCGCCAAAAAAATAATCAGCTATGGTTCTAAGATGAAGCTGAAAAAACATGATATTCTCGCCACAACAACAGAATTGACGGCGGTGAGTATCGTTAACTCGATTGAGCAAATAATCAAAAATCATGGTATTGACAAAATCTATCTACTGGGCGGCGGGACTTCGAATCAATTTTTATTGAAACGGCTTGAGGCGAATTTGCCCGGCGTAGGATTTATTTCTGTTGACAGACTCGGTTTCAATCCTGATTATCTGGAGGCGGTCTGTTATGCGATTATGGGCGCTGGTGCAATTTCTGGTTTACCGACAGTTTTTGGTTATATCACCGGGGCTGGAGAAAACAGTCCGGGTGGTCGGATAGTGCAGCCTTCACGGATTGTTGACTATAGAAAGAAATAAGTTATGTCGATTGGTGTAAGCGGGAAAAGTGTTGTTCGATTGACGGTGAAATTATCATCGTTGCTCCTGCTTATTTTAATAATCTGGGGATGCGGCGTTGTTCCTCGTTTGCAGGAAGGAACCGAGTCGAACTATATCCGACTTCCGTTTGTGCGGGTGCTTCTTGAAAATGGAAAAAAGGAATTTACAATTGGCGGCGGTAAATCGTTTTCGATTGAATGTACACGTGGTGACAAAAATTTTGTTTATTATTCGTCGCAACCGGTTACAATTCGTCAGCAAAACGGTAAGATGTCGGTCTGGATGAAGAACAGTAAAATTGACGATAATTTTAATGAAGTTTTAGTTATGCCGAGGCATAAAAATGATTTACTCGAAATTGCGGAATCCCGTTATCGCGGTATTTTTAAAGTCATCCCGCATGGTGTCAATCTGCAACTAATTAATATTGTCCATATGGATGATTATCTGAAAGGTGTTGTTCCTCCGGAACTGGGTAAAGTTGGCGAGGCTGAAATTGAAGCCGTCAAAGCGCAGGCGGTGGCGGCCCGAACCTATGCGATGGCGCATCTTGCGCAGTACCCCGATGAACCTTACGATATGAAATCGGATGTTTCTGATCAGGTGTATCACGGGGTCAGGGTTGAAAAATCGCTGGTTTCAAATGCAATTGATCAGACCCGGGGATATGTTATTAAGTATAAAGATAATTTGATAAATGCCTATTATCATTCGACCTGCGGAGGTTCGACCGATGATGTCGATGAAGTCTGGAACAAGGTCCGAGAGCCATATCTGCAGGCGGTGACCGATGAAGATTTTTGTTCGTGGTCGAAATATTACAATTGGAAAGAATCATACAGTTCCAAGCAGCTAAAGTTGCGAATCGAGCAGTATCTGTCATCAGAGCGGGGACGGCAGGTTAACATTGGTACAATTCAGGATATGATTATCAAGAGCCATACTACCGGTGGTCGTGTTGCCGAGATGACCGTTAAGACCGATCAGGGCAATTATTCATTCGGCAAAGACAGAATCCGCTGGGTATTTACGCGCTCTACTAATCCTGAATTGATTTTGCCATCGGCCGGATTTAGCATTGATACGGAAAAAGATAGCCGCGGCAATTTGACAAAAGTCACTTTTATCGGCGGCGGATATGGTCATGGGGTCGGAATGTGCCAGTGTGGTGCGCTGGGGATGTCTCGTAAGGGGATAAAGTATGAAGATATTCTGTCGCATTATTACAGCAATATTAAACTCACCAAGCTTTACTAAGTTATATTTTTCTTTAATATATTTTTGTTAATCTGTTTTCCTATAAGGATGGAAAATGAAATCTGTTGTAATCCTTAATTCGCGTCAGAATCTTCGCCCGGTCGGGTCAGATTTATGGATAAAAAATGCAAATATGGCGATACAAAAATTAATTGGACAGGATGTAGTAATATTAACCTCGGTCGGAATGAAAACGTGGGAGTATCTAATATTTCTGGCGGCAAAGTATAAAGTGAAACAACGCATTTATGGTCCTGTTACAAGGGATCAAAAAAATATTGATGTTGTCGAATATTACACAAAGCAGTTTCAACTGGATCCAGAATTAACCGATTACTATTTTTTGGAAATTGAAGACCTGGTAAAAGATAACCTGTTTTTTCAAAAAGAACGGGATCGCTTAATAGTAAATGATGCCGATATTATCTATCCGATTTCGATTCGTAAGGATAGTACACTAAAGTTGCTGTACGAAAAAACTGATAAGTCGCAAGTAGTTGTTAGTGAACAGTATATGGTTAAATATATCAAAAATAAACAATCGTATAAATATGGAATTGATAAGACTAAATTAAATCCGAAGATGGATACATTGCTTGAAGACTATTTGATTCATTGGACACGAGCGATAAATGAAACCTGGCCGGATGAATATTTGTATGATTACTATCAATCAATAATTAATTCACAAAGTAAATACAGTCATTCGGCGTATCATACTCTAATTAGAATACTCTCAGAAAAAAAACTTAGGGTCTCATCGAGGCATTATCGTCAAGGAATTTCGGCAGTTGCTTTCTCAGAGTTACAACCGTCAGAGGCGATTGATCTGATGAAATGGCGGGCGCGGTATAACGAGATGAGTTTTGAACCATACGGAATAGCGATCCGAAAAAAAATTGCCGAAAAAATTGGAATTAAAAAGGTGATATATGGTGACAGCAAAAACTTTAATAGTTTGCATGAAACCGATAAACCATATTTTCAATCAATTGGAACCAAAGGTTATTGGGCACCGGAAAAAGAGTGGCGGTATATTGGCGAGATTGACTTATCGAAAATAAATCCAAAAAATTTAAGAGTTATTGTCTGGAAAAAAGAGCAGGTCGATTCCATAAATAAATATTCGAAATCAAGAATAATTTCTCTTTATAATTAGCTATGCAAGTTTTAAATATGGAACGGCGTTAACATTCATGTCCGACGGACCGGACAATTTATAACGTCTGTATCCGGCGGCGGCGATCATGGCGCCGTTATCGGTGCATAGTTTAGGCGGCGGGCAGTAGAAGTTACCGCCGATATTTTGCAATCTTTTTTGCATCAATTCTTTCAGACGGCTGTTTGAGGCGACCCCACCTGATAATGAGACATCTTTAATGTGAAGTTCTTCGGCGGCGCGGATAGTTTTTTCCACCAGCACTTCAACGGCGGCCTCCTGAAAAGAGGCGGCGATATCGGCAACATGCTTCTGCAGTTGTTCTTCTGTTAGTGATCGGACATGAAGCGCCACGGCTGTTTTTAATCCTGAGTATGAAAAGTTAAGACTTTCATCCTTTATCATTGCCCGAGGAAATTTGAAATATTTTTTATCACCTTCACCGGCCAGACGATCGATCTCTTTGCCTCCGGGGTATCCCAAACCGAGCAGTTTGGCTACTTTATCGTAAGCTTCGCCGACAGCATCGTCCTGAGTTTGTCCAAGTATCTGATAACTGCCAAAACCGTTTACCTGTACCAGCAAAGTATGTCCACCGGAGATAACCAAAGTAAGATGACTATCGGGTAGGTTTTCATGTATCAAATAATTCGCAGCGATATGTCCCTCAAGATGATTAACCGCCACAAACGGTTTATTTTTGCCATACGCCAATCCCTTGCCGAAATTCAAACCGACCAACAGGGCTCCAACCAGACCTGGGCCATAGGTAGCGGCGTACAAATCGATATCATCGGGGTTAACCTGCGCCGCTTTTAATGCTTCATGATAAACAGAGATAATAGCTTTCATATGTTCGCGGCTGGCCAGTTCCGGAACAACTCCGCCAAACTCTGAATGTATCATCTGTCCCAAAATAATATTGGATAGAATTTCCCGGTCATCTTTGATGATTGCGACCGAAGTTTCATCGCATGATGATTCAATACCGAGTGTTAACATCTATTCCCTGATTAATTTTACAGAATCTGCAGATTGACCTATTATTGATAGCGAACCGGGCAATGTGATTATTATCGGTGCATATCCCAGACTATCAAATTGACTATAATGGACCGTTACTGAGAACCAGTCAGGTTGAAGTGAATCGACTATTTCCGGTATCCCACCAATTCTGATTTCCAGATTCTCCGGTTGAATTGATACAGCCGAGTCGGGTTGTGATGGTTTGTTCATCAGTTGAATCGGGATATCTGAAAAAATTCTGGTTTTAATCGGGGTAACAGCGACGATGTAACTGATCGTATCGGGATATATTTCCAGATTGTAAATATCGGGATAAACAAGCGGAACCCTCATCGAGAGACTATTTCTGATTCCTTCAACATATTCGGGGGTTGTTTCGATAGAATCTATTGTATTGACTAATCTTCTCGGTCCGGTAATTGTAACCAAATTGGGATCAAGCGAATCAACTCTGCTGCGAATAAATCCTTGATCCGGGATGATGGTAACGGTAGATTTGATCGGCACTTCTAATTGAATCTTTCGATCAAATTCCAATGCGGCATCACGCGGGGAGATAATATTTACCAACTCGATATAGTCCGATTTCACCAGACTCAAATTATTCTTATCAAAATTTATATTGGATCGACCGGGGCGGCTATGATCAATCATTAGTCTCAAACCGGCTTCTTTCCAATCATTGCGAAGCAGCCTTTTTCCTGAGGCGGATACAATTATTTTGAATTCATCTGGCGGTGGACCGACCAGAGATAATTCATCGACCAATTCAATCTGGGTAAGTTTCAGGCTGGTCTCGTATTGGTATGTTTTGTCGGTGGCGACATGAAACCATAGCAGAAATGCCAATAATAGAGCGGCCAGCTTGGCCCAGAGATTTTCAAATAGTTTCGGCATATCTATCGGTTGATTTCCTTTACCGTAATATAATTAAATACTGCCCTTATTTATCAGTAGAGACAGCCGATCATAACGGCCGCGAAGGTTGTGTTCAACAATCAAATCACCAAAATTATCATTATTCAAGTTAACGGGATGTGCCTGTGACGGATGATCAAGCTGTATCTCCAGATCGGGACTTTTTGACAGATATTCGGTTGGGTGTCCCCAAAAGAACAGCAGTCGTCCTCCGCCATCACAAAAAACCGCGTCAAGAAGCTGGTCCGAATTATAATTGCCGAACCAGTTAAAGCAAACTTCGCCTACCGGATTAATATCGGTAAAGTCAAATCTAAATTCATACCTTAACCTTTTATCAGGTTCATTGCTAATGTTATCGGCATTCATATTATATATTAATAAATGCATGTCGGTTTTTTTTGTTAAAAATATTTTTGTAGCAGCAAAAGTTCCCATTTCTACTGCAGGGATAACGATCTCTGGAAGGTTATCAGAATTATAATCATTAATCAATAAATTGCTGTAAGAATCGGAGAGACTGATCTCATCGGTAAAATTTTCAGGAATCATTCCCAATTGATCGGCCAGATACAGTCTTAATTTAGTTTCGGTGTTGGAAATTCCTCCGGCAGTCGAAATAGTAATCAGATCGGGAAAATTATCATTATTGCAATCGACCAAATGGCTCTTGGTATATCCTGAATGATCATCCGAAATATTGAAATTGATAAAATCTGGTGTTTGCCCAAAGCTGTTTTCATTATTTTGAAAGAAACAACAAACTCGATTGTCCCATAAAAAATAAATATCCAGGAGCCCGTCAAGATTGCCATCAATAATTTTTATCCCCGGGATGACAAGTTGCAGTTCCATACTTTTCTTAGAGGAAAAATCTTTGGCGTTAACCGCGGCCATATGTTCTGCCAGCGGAGCCGCAAGTCGTTCGGTCCGTTTCAGGGTATTATTGACATAATTAAAAATCGAATAGCCGCCCGGTGTTGGTACAATCAGCTCATTTCCAGGTTGGTTAGTCAGTTCATAAATAAACGGTTCAACAAAAATACCCTGGATATAGGAAGTGGAGTAGATGGTGCTGACAGAAACCAGCCGCTTTGGTTCGGAGAGACCGGAGTTATCGGAATATTTGATTATACTTATTCCTTCAGAATCAATAAGAGCAATATCATCAATATTATCGCCGTCGATATCGCCGACATCAATGTGAGCCACCGAGTTTGGCAGGGTTATCAAATAATCAGCCCGAGGGCGAAAACCTGCGGTCGGTTTTTGAAGATAGAGACCGAGGTAGCGGGTATAACGATTGGTGTGAGCCGAATATATAACAACCAGATCGGTCAGATTATCGTTGTTAAAATCTCCGGTGACAAATCCATCGATATGTCCCTCAACTTCAAGACCGTAGATTTCAAACAGATCTTGATCGGCTGCCAAAACAGAAGTCGTAGTCAGAAGAATAAACCCAACCAAGGCTAATAAAATCGATTCGAAAACTTTTTGAGTATCTTTTAACATCACCTATATCTACGCTGATAAGTTACTTTAGTTCTACTGATTGAACATAAGAAATAGACAAATATTCTACAACCATAAATTTGGTATTTTGAATTATCAATACAATTTGAAAGAATTAAAAAAGAGACGGATGCTTATACCAGAAGCGGGTCAGTCCCTTATCTGTCCCCAGCCAGATATATTCACCGTCAAAAACCAGGTCCCGAATATCGTTGGAAATCAAGCCGTCGCCGACCGTATAAAGGAAATGATTGTCCTTTTCGCCATTAAACAGAAGTAGCAAGCCGGAACCTGTTGCCGCCGCGACAATTGTATCGGATACGGCGATTGAGCGTAGATCACCATACTGAATTACTTCCGGGAAATATTCTATTTCAGCGCTGTTCCTGTCGATCGACTTAAGCTCAAAATCAACAACCATCCAGATTTTGTGTTCGGAATGTTTGATAAATCTGACTTCGCGTTTTCCTGATATTTCAGCAGCTTTTAAATATCCCAGTTTTTCATTTGACAGATTTAATCTGAAAGTGCCAAGGTGAGTGCCGATCCAGATATGATCATCAATCTTATCCAATGACAGAATGGCGTGGGTTGGGAGGATTGTTTTGAACTCGGTTTTGATTAAGTCGGAATTTATATCAACAATACCAAGTCCATATTCGGTTCCAACATATAACTTATTGTCATAGACCAAAAGCGATAGAATTCGATTATCTGGCAGACCTGATCTTTGATAGAGATGGTCGATTATCTTGTTTTGTTTTTTGTCTATAACCAACAGTCCGTCATCGGTGCCGATAAAAACTTTTGTTTCACTCGCGGTAATTGCATAAACCTGTCCGGCAAAAGATAAAAACCCCGGTTCGGTTTTGATATGTTCAAAACTGTTTTCCATCCAGCTAAAAGCGGTGAAACCGGGCCGAATGTAACCGGTGTCGGAACCACCCATCCAAAGGGTACCGCTATCGGAGTAAAGCGAAGTGATATCCTCCTGAAGCAGCCCATAGGTCAGTGGTTCCAGTATGCGTGATGAATTGTCAGCATGAAACGCTCCCAGCCCCCAGGTGCCGATCCATTGATTGCCCCAGCCGTCATCGACAATATCTCTGATCGAGTGTCCGTTATCATACAGATCAACAAGGATACCGGTATTGAGATAGTGATAGCCGGGTGGAGGGATATAATCAAAATCAAGTCCGACATGTGTGCCATTTGTGGTTTCTTCAGGTATCTGGGAAATCGGTGTCCAGCGGTTGAAGACCCCGGTATATTCATAGTCGCCTGATTCGGTGTTGATCCAGATTCTTTCATCATCAAACGATGCTTTGATAGTGAATATTTCTGAGTTATCGAAACC
>DAOUVS010000278.1 GCA_030667525.1 Candidatus Zixiibacteriota bacterium
ATATTGCGGTTTTGCCAATAAAGGTTTGATCTACAGGCCGCATCTTTTGAGAGAGCGGATTCGTTATGACGGAAGTTCTGTCATCATTGCCCCCTCGCCGTCTTTTCAGCTTCCTTTTTCAGCGAATACTCTCGAAATTCTAAATGAGTCTCTGAAACTGGTCGTTCAGGGCGAACATGGTACGGCGCGAGGGAGGAAAAAAGCCGATTATAATATTTCCGGCAAAACCGGTACCGCCCAAAATCCGCACGGCGAAGATCATTCGTGGTTTGTCGCCTTTGCACCCTCGGAAGAACCTCGTATTGTGGTCGCGGCGCTGGTTGAAAACGGGGGACATGGCTCCGAAGTCGCCGCTCCGCTGGTTGGCAAGGTGATTGATTATTATTTAAGAAAAAACGTTCCCGAACTATTTGTAAAAAAAGAAGTGGTGGACGAAGGGACGCAGGTTAAATAATCATGTTTGAGTATCGGCAGTTAGACTGGAAATTAATTGGAGCAGCTTTTGTCCTTTCTGTAATAGGCATTATTCTGATTTATTCGGCGCAGTACGATGCTCAGACCGGTGATTCGATGAACTACTATTACCGGCAAATTATCTGGTTGGCGATTGCGATAGTAATGCTGCTGATTCTTATTCATATCCCTCTGCGAATGATCGACTTCTTTTCATATTTGGGCTATATCGCTGCTTTTATTTTGCTTGTGTTGGTTCTAATAATAGGTCAATCCAAAGGAGGTGCCGACCGCTGGTTCTCATTGGGACCGGTGAATTTCACTCCCTCAGATGTGGCCAAACTAGCCTTGATGGCGGCTTTGTCAAGATTCCTCGCTTATTCAAAATCGGCCCCGGAATCGCTTAAAAGGCTATTTATTTCCGGCTTATTTACAATTATTCCAGTGATGCTGATTCTGAAGCAACCCGATTTGGGGACCTCGATGGTGTTTATTGCACTACTTTTCAGCCTTTGGTTCTGGTCGGGGTTGTCGCCGTTTTATCTGTTTCTGATTGTCTCACCGATGTTTTCACTTCTGGCCGCTTTCCACTGGATTACCTGGGTTATCTATCTGGTTATTCTGATTACCGTAATATTGATTGCCAGGCCGAAAATGTTCCTTGGCTTTTATACTATTATTGCAAATCTCGCCTTTGGTATAATAACACCCTATATATGGAATAGTCTGGCCGCTTACCAAAAATTACGAATACTTACTTTTCTAGATCCGGGACGTGATCCCAGACAAGCCGGATATCAGATTATTCAGTCAAAAATAGCTATCGGTTCCGGCGGTATTTTCGGCAAAGGATTTCTCGGAGGCTCGCAAAGTCAATTGAAATTTCTTCCGGAAAGACATACTGATTTTATCTTTTCTGTTTTGGGTGAGGAATTCGGATTTCTCGGCACCTTACTTGTCGTTCTTATCTTTGCATATATTATCTATCGCGGAGTGGCGATTGCCGCTCGCTGTCGTTCCAAATTTGCCTCCAACCTTGCCTGGGCCGCGGTGACAATTTTGTTTTTCCAGTTTTTTGTCAATGTTGGAATGACCTTTGGATTGACCCCTGTAACCGGTTTGCCGCTGCCGTGGCTCAGCTATGGTGGGACATCAATGATTCTGTCATGGATGTTAATTGGATTTATTGTCCTGGCTGATTACAACTGGACTGAATATTAACATGTTATGAATGAGTTACTTAAAAGAATAAATTCAACTAAAAGTTTATTTATTATTGCTTTTCTTGCGGCCTTTGTTTTTGTCTCAGCAGCGGCTGGGGAGAATCTAAATGAGCGGTTTTCAGCTGATTACATCAAAAAAGCGGAGAAACTGAGCACGTTCAGATCATTCGGCTCTATTAAAATGGGGGAAACGGTTGGCTCATTTGAGATAATGTTTTCCGAGCCGGGGAAAAGCAGATCGACCCTAATTCTTAATAATTTTCAGATTACTCAGGTTTTTGATGGCCGACAAGGATGGATGAAAGATCAAAACGGTCAGGTGAGTGAACTGACCGGGCCCGACAAGAGACAGCTTATCAATACCGGCTGGCTTTTGGGGAAATCTTATCTTTTAGATAACCGAATGCCGGGAGAATCAAAGTTTCTTAAAGATACTATTCTAAATTCCAAAAGTTACAATATCTTTTCCGCTTTGCCCGAAGGCGGCGACTCAATAAAAATGTATTTTAATCCGGCAGCAAGCAGGGTTGAAATTATTGTAGAATATCTTGATGGTGCTGAAATATTAACATATTTGTCGGATTTTAGAGAAGTTGATGGTTTTGAAATGGCTTTCGTAATGGAGAGTAAATCTGATATTCCCGAGCTAAATACCAAAATTGAAATTTATGAATTTGAGGTCAATCAGAAACTGGATGATACTCTGTTTGCCTTTTCCATAACACCGGCAAATGACTATTTCTTTCCCGAATTTGCCGATTCAATTATAGTTCCGATGGTATATCAGAGGGGACATATTTTTCTAAAGGCTGCTGTTGACGGAAACCGGGCGGTGTATTTTATTCTCGATTCCGGTGCCGGAATTAATTTCCTCAACCGGAGTTACGCCGATAGCCTGAAACTTGATTTATCAGGAGGAGTTCCTGCCAAAGGTATTTCCGGATATGAAAAAACCACCATTACCAATCTGGATTCCTTAAGGATAGGCGACCTAAAGCTATTTCAACAGAACGTGGCTATTGTTGATTTAACCAACGTTGGTCTCAGGGCGCCGGATGGAGTTCTGGGCGGGCTGCTTGGCTATGATTTTCTATCTCGTTTTCCGGTTAGAATTGATTATGTGAAACAGACTCTAATAGTATATAACCCGACGACATATCATTCACCATCAATAGATTATGCCGTAAATTTAGAATATAGCATGAAGGTGCCGATAGTTGATGCCGAGATATGTGGTATTTCTGGAAGATTCTTAATTGACTTGGGTAATGCTCTTGCTCTGATACTGCATAAACCATTTGTTGATAATAGTAATCTGATTGCCAAATTTACCGATATTAATAAGATAGGCAGAGATATAGCCGGAGTCGGCGGAAAATCGGAATCATACTCGGCGGTAGCGGATTATTTTACAGTTGGACCGGCTCAGCTTAAGGAGCTTAGAATATTGGTTGCAAAAGGGGAGCAGGGGATTCTAAAATCAACCGATGTTGATGGAAATATTGGCAATGGATTACTCCAGAATTTTTCAATTATTTTGGATTATCCCGGGCAAAAAATATATATTATGCCGCTTGAAGAATAAAGCAATTGTATAATAAACGGACCTGAAACAGCGTAAACTATGCGGAGGTTTTTTTTGACTAACAGAACTCACTTTTCATCAGTAATATTGTTAATAATTTTCTCACTGGTCTTATCGGCCAATCTTTATGCTGTCGAAAAGAATCCAAGCGGCTTCGGGAACAGTCATTTTCTGGGAGGTCGTTTTGGCGCCTGGGTGATGACCACCAAT
>DAOUVS010000174.1 GCA_030667525.1 Candidatus Zixiibacteriota bacterium
AAGCGGTAATCAAACTGATGGAATATTCATTATACCTCATACCATTGTTTCCACTGATCGGATTTTTGATCAATGGGCTTCTTCATGGCCGTTTAAGCAAAAAGTTGTCCGCATTTGTCGCCTGTAGTGCGATTGGATTATCTTTCTTTTACAGTGCTCATCTGTTTTTTGAGCTGCTTTCATTGCCTGCCGAGGCCAGAGCTATCGAAGAGATACTTTTTGTCTGGATTCCCTCAGGGCAGTTTAATGTTAATATTGGATTTCTCCTCGACCCGCTCTCAATAATTATGGTGCTGGTTGTGACCGGTGTCAGTTTCCTGATACATATTTATTCCATCGGATATATGCACGACGATCCCGGATTTTCGCGATATTTCACATACCTGAATCTGTTTGTTTTTTCGATGCTGATTCTGGTACTGGCAAACAATTATCTTCTGATGTTTGTCGGTTGGGAAGGGGTTGGCCTCTGTAGCTATTTGTTAATTGGGTTCTGGTTCGAAAAGAAATCTGCAACCGATGCCGGAAAGAAAGCATTTATTGTTAACCGAATCGGTGATTTTGGATTTTTATTGGGACTGTTTATTATTTTTTGGCAGGTCGGTTCGCTCGATTTTGCAACAGTCTTTGAAAAAGCTCCAACAATGTTTGCTGTCGGAGGAACTCTTATTACGGCGGCGACATTATTACTGTTCCTTGGTGCGACCGGTAAATCGGCACAGATACCGCTGTTTGTTTGGCTTCCCGATGCAATGGAGGGTCCGACTCCGGTTTCGGCTCTGATACATGCGGCGACAATGGTTACTGCCGGTGTCTATATGATTGCACGATCAAATGTTTTATATATGATGGCACCGACAACTCTGGCTGTAGTAGCTATCGTTGGTATGGCGACCGCCTTTTTGGCCGGGACAATTGCTCTGGCCCAAAATGATATTAAAAGAGTATTGGCATACTCGACTGTAAGTCAGCTTGGTTATATGTTTGTTGCCTGTGGTGTGGCCGCTTTTGGCGCCGGTATCTTTCATCTGATGACCCATGCATTTTTCAAAGCATTATTATTCCTTGGTTCCGGCTCGGTTATTCATGCAATGGCCGGACAACAGGATATGCGTTATATGGGCGGGCTAAAAAAGCATTTGCCTGCAACCTATTGGACATTTATGATCGGCACTTTGGCTATCGCCGGTATTCCGCTGTTTTCCGGTTTCTTTTCTAAAGATGAGATTCTCTGGAAAGCTTTTTCATCGCAATACGGTTCAACTTGGTTATGGGTATTTGGCGTTGCCGCCGCAGCGATGACCGCTTTTTATATGTTCCGGCTAGTCTACCTGACCTTTTATGGCGAAGGCAGAATGGACTCGCATGCGAAAGAACATCTGCATGAGTCGCCAAAAGTGATGACTATTCCACTGATGCTTCTGGCAGTGTTGTCAATTGTTGGCGGCTATGTTGGTATCCCGCATGTTTTGGGTGGAATCAATTATTTTGAAAATTTCCTTGAACCAGTCCTTCATGCCGGACAGAATCTTCCAGTTGCCACGCATGTTCTAACATCAGGATCGTATAGTGCCGCAACCGAATTATTATTAATGGGAAGTTCGGTTATTCTGGTCCTGATATCAATTTATCTGGCCTGGTATCTCTATCGAAAGAATACTGCTTTAAGCGGTAAACTCAGGACAAGTATGTCGGGTCTGCATAAATTATTACTTGGTAAATACTTTGTTGATGAATTGTATGGTGCTGTTATTATCAGACCGATTGTTAACGGCTCATTGTTCTTATGGAAAATAGTAGATGTTTTTATAATCGACGGACTGATAAACGGCCTGGCGGTTGTAATTGGCGATATATCGACCGGCCTGAGAACGGTTCAGACCGGCCGACTAAGAACTTATGCGACCATATTTTTGGCCGGCGTAGTTGTATTATTACTTTTTGTTTTATTGAGATGATATGGAAGATAGAATACTGACATTAGTTACATTTTTTCCTTTAATTGGCGCGGTTCTTTTGATGTTTGTCCCAAAAGAGCGTGACGATTCGGTTAAGTCGATTGCTTTGATTATCGCTTTTATAACTTTTCTGTTCTCGCTGATGATGTATTCGATGTTTGACCCGGTCGCCAATGGTATGCAATTCGAGGTTAATATCCCCTGGATTTCCACCTTTGGCATTTCGTATCATTTGGGAATTGATGGCATCTCGCTGCTGCTTATTATGCTGACGACTCTTCTGTCGGTCATTGTTATGATATCATCGTGGAACTCCGTCAAAAGCGGAGTTAAAGGTTATTTCATTTCGATGCTGATGCTCGAGACAGGAATGCTCGGTGTCTTTGTCTCGCTCGACCTTTTCTTGTTCTACGTCTTCTGGGAAGCGATGCTGATCCCGATGTATTTTATAATCGGTGTCTGGGGTGGCCCGAGAAAGATTTATGCCGCGATAAAATTTGTTCTCTTTACGATGTTCGGCTCACTATTGATGCTGGTCGCTCTTTTATATCTGATGTTTATGTATCACAGTTTCGCCGGTGAGTACAGTTTCAATATGATAGAATTATACAAGATGCCGATTCCGCTTGGCGCTCAGACATATATATTTCTCGCTTTTGCGCTCGCTTTTGCCATCAAAGTTCCAATCTGGCCGTTCCACACCTGGCTGCCCGATGCTCATGTCCAGGCCCCGACTGCCGGTTCGGTGATTCTGGCCGGTGTTCTGCTTAAAATGGGAACATACGGTTTTATCAGGATATGTCTACCGATGTTTCCCGAGGCAACTTTGCAGTTTGTACCATTGATTTCAATATTATCTCTTATCGGAATTATCTATGGTGCGCTGGTGGCGATGGTACAGCGTGATATTAAATCATTGGTTGCTTATTCATCGGTTTCGCATCTTGGTTTTGTGATGCTTGGTATGATGGCTCTGAATGTGCAGGGACTTGAGGGTTCGGTTCTGCAAATGATTAATCATGGTATTTCCACCGGCGCTCTCTTTTTGATCGTTGGTATGATATACGAAAGACGGCATACAAGAATGATTTCCGATTTTGGCGGTCTGGCGAAATCAATGCCGGTTTTTTCGACATTCTTTATGATAGCATCGCTCTCATCGATTGGTTTGCCGTTAACAAACGGATTTGTCGGTGAGTTTTTGATTTTGCTGGGTGTATATAAAGCTAACCCGGTTTATGCTATTATCGCCGCCACTGGGGTGATTTTGGCCGCCTGTTATATGCTCTGGATGCTGCAGCGAGTTATCTTTGGAAAAATCACCAATCCTGAAAATGAAAAACTAAAAGACCTGGATCTTCGCGAAAAAATCATTTTAATTCCATTAGTAATATTAATTTTCTGGATCGGTATTTATCCCAAGCCGTTTCTTGAACGAATAGAACCGGCGGTTAAAAATATAGTCAGTATTGTGAATTCCTCTCGGACTGCCAGCGAGGCTAGGATGAGTAAAGGGTATAAATGTGTTGGCGACAGATGCGATACTCACACTGTTAGCATTGGAGGAAATTAGCATGCCAGAAGTCACAATTTATACCAAACCGGGATGTCCCTACTGCGTCGCAGCAAAGGAGCATTTTACCAAAGAGGGGATAGCTTTCAAAGAAATCGATGTCTATGATGTCCCTGGTGCAAAAGAAGAAGCGATTAAAATTGCCGGGGGAAAAGCAATAGTTCCGGTGATTGTAAAAGATGGTGCGGTCGAAATTGGTTTTGGAGGCGGCTGAGGCATTTAATATTTGATGCCCGTGAGGCATTGAATTTGAAAGTAGATAAAGAAGAAAAAACGAAACAAGAAATTATAGAAATATTATGGATATAAAATCAGCAGCAATATTTTTCGATATACTCTACCCGGAGATATTCTTACTGGCGGTAGGAATGTTTATTCTGGTGGTTGGAAATATCTTTAAAAACAGAACATTCCTGGCTTATCTTGCTCTGGTTGGATTGATTGGCGCTTTAGTCCTGACTCTTCAGCAATGGAACGCTCCCCAGTCCGGGTTTTATGGAATGGTGCAGATTGATAATTTTTCGATCTTTTTTAATGTTATCTTTTTGTCAGCCGGAATAATTGCAACGCTGATGGCTCGGGATTACTTGCGCGCGCACAATATTGAACGGTTTGAATTTTATCCTTTGATTTTATTTGCGACCGTCGGAATGATGATTATGGCCTCCAGTGCCGATCTGATTGTGATCTTTCTTGGCCTGGAAATAATGTCGATACCGTTGTATGTTATGGCTGGATTTTTCAGGAACGATCCGAACTCGAATGAATCATCGGTCAAATATTTTATCATGGGTGCATTTGCGACCGCGTTTTTATTATATGGTATTGCACTTATCTATGGTGCCGCAGGTACCACCGATTTAAGACGGATCATGACCGATCTCGGTTATCTCGTCAGTCACTCCGGGTTTTTCCTCTATTCAGGTGCATTGTTGGTTTTGATCGGTTTTGGATTTAAAGTAGCGGCGGTTCCTTTCCATATGTGGGTCCCCGATGTTTATCAGGGTGCCCCAACCCCGGTTACCGCATATTTTTCAGTTGCACCAAAAGCAGCCGGTTTTGCGGCGATATTGCGAATATTTATTTATGGCCTCGGTGGTCTGAATGAACTGTCGGTTATATTCTGGATACTTGCGATACTGACGATGTCGGTTGGTAATCTGATGGCAATCTTCCAGACAAATATAAAAAGAATGCTGGCTTATTCATCGATTGCGCACGCCGGATATATTATGGTTGCACTGAGCGTCGGCGGAGACGGTGCGGTTTCGGCGGCGGCGTTTTATTTGTTGGCTTATACCTTCTTTAATCTTGGCGGTTTTGCTATTGTCACGCTTATAAACAGCCGTACTGGCAGTACAGCAGCGATTGACGAGATGAAGGGTATGTCTGTGAGACATCCATTTCTTGCCGCGCTTCTTGCGCTGTTTATGTTTGCTCTGGCCGGATTTCCTCCAACAGCGGGATTCTTTGGAAAGTTTTATCTGTTCTCTGAGGCGGTCAAGGCCGGATATATCTGGCTGACAGTTATCGCCGTGATGAACAGTTTTGTCTCGGTTTATTATTATCTACGAATTGTTGTTGTTGCATATTTTGGTAAAGCCGACGAAGAGTTTGCGCCGGTTTCGTTCAAACCTGCTATCTGGTTAGTTCTGGTGATTACCGCGGCAGGGACATTGATTCTTGGTCTGCTCCCACAGTTTGGTCTGCAATTAGCCCAGATGTGTATGTTCTCGTTTAAGTAAGACAGTTCCTGTCTTTTAATTATATATAAAATGTCATTGCTAAGGGTTTCGACAATTTTACTACAATATTTTGTACCGAGAGCCCAAAACGACCCCAAAATTTCCTTATAAGTGGTTTCACCACCTTTCGTTACAGCAAAATGGGTTCGCTTTTCCGTTTTTATGTTTTTTCGCATTTTCCGTGTCGTCAGGAATCTTTTCTGATGAAATCCCCAAAATGGCTTTCCTCCTTTGAAGGACAGGTGTTTTGTCATATTTTTTAATATTTTTAATAAATATCGTGATTCCTTTTTATTAATAATTGACATCATAATTAAGATGTAGTGCATAAAATAACAGTGAGGTTGTAGTGAATTCGTTTTTCCGTTAGGAGAGGATTCCAGACGGCGCAATGAAAGAGTTATTCCCTCAGGGGAATCCACATTTATATTTAAATTGACATAGATACATATTATTGATATCTTATTTGTTGATATATAATAACACAATAAAAGAAGGGGCAGACGAGGGCATCTGTATCCCACAAAATTATAAAAAGATAGTGAGGGAGAAAATATGCAATTATACAATTGCCCCTTATGTAAACAAACTGTATCTAAAAAACTATATGAAGAAATTACTGGAATTTGGAAAGAAAGAGAAAAACAACTTCAATCTCTTAAAACAAAAGAGAAAGCATTTGAGAAAAAGATTAAAGACTCTAAAGTTAAATTTGAAAAGGATAAAATTATACTGGAGAAAAGTTATAACGCTGATTTAAAAAGGCAATTATACAAACAGAAACGATCCTTAAAACAAGAATTAGAAGCTGAAAAGAAAAAATTGTATCTTCAAAAAAAGAAAATTGAATCCAGCTTTGAAAAAAAATTAGTTTTTGCCACAAAACAAGTATTACAGGAAGAAAAGAAAAAACAAAAAGAGTATCTAAAATCATTAAAGAGTAAACTTGAAAAAGACGCTTTGGAACAGTTAAATAAAGAAAAAACTAAAATATTAAAAGAAAAAGCAAGACTTGATAAACAACAAAGACTACAAAAAGATAAAAATGAAAAGCTATTAAAGCAATATCAATCATTACAAACACGAAGTGAAAAACATCTTCAAAAAGCTAATAAAAAAATTCATTCTTTGGAAGAACAGATTCAAAAAAATCAAACTCCGCAAATGCTTGGTTTATTAGAAGAAAAAGTTTTTTTGGAAA
>DAOUVS010000196.1 GCA_030667525.1 Candidatus Zixiibacteriota bacterium
GAAAAAGATTAATCATGCCGGCCATCATGGCGGAGCATGGAAAGTTGCTTTTGCCGATTTTGTTACGGCCTTGATGGCATTTTTTCTTGTTATGTGGCTGGTTAATCAATCGGTAGTTGTCAAAGAAGCGGTTGCCGGTTATTTTCAGGACCCGTCAGGTTATATGGAAAAACTGAAAAAAGGTGGCTCCGATATAATGGAGGGCGGTTCAACAACTATAAAAATGTTCAAATATGACAAAGATGATCTGAAAGCCAAATTGCAGCAACAGAAAAATGTTTTAACAGATGTCGGGGTGAATCTGAAAAAAGCTATTGAAGAAATGCCTGATATCGGCGATATGAAAAATTATATCGAATTTGAGGTCACCTCGGAGGGTCTATTGATCCAACTGATCGATGCCTCAACCGCCTCCGATTCAGCCATCTTTTTCGACCCAGGAAGCTCTCATCTGAAACCGATGGCCAGTCTGATTCTCGCCGCGATTTCAGTTGAACTGGCCAAACTGCCCCAAAATATTGTGGTAGAGGGACATACCGATAGTTCTCCAATTCGCGGCAAAAAGGATTACACTAACTGGGAACTGTCTGCCGACCGAGCCAACAGTGCCCGAAGACTGCTGGAGCTGTCCGGAATCCGGCCGGGACAAATTGTGACCGTTAGGGGATATGCCGACAATAAACTGAAAGTGTTCGACAATCCTGAGGATCCCGGTAATCGCAGGGTAACAATTATCGTCCTCAATCAGGAATTTCAGAAACATCTTGATAATATATCAGTCGAATCATAAAATCTATCTCTTTTAATCATCCTAATATATCCAATTCCGAGTTTCACATTTAACATTAATAGCTTGCGGTAAACGGCTAAAATTGTTAAAATAAGGTATTGAGATATAATAATTAAGAATTTTGGAGGATTAATATGTCCGGCCATTCAAAATGGGCTACTATAAAGCGAAAAAAAGGTAAGGCCGATGCTGAACGGGGGCGGGCGTTTACCAAGCTGATTAAAGAGATTACAGTTATTGCCCGTGATGGCGGAGGCGATCCTGATGCCAACCCGCGTCTGAGAGTGGCAATTGCAGGGGCCAAAGCGGCCAATATGCCGCAAGAAAATATTATCAGGGCGATCAAAAAAGGGACCGGCGAACTTCCCGGTGTTACCTATGTCGAAACTTCTTATGAAGGGTATGGCATCAATGGCGTTGCCGTTTTCCTCAAAGTCCTGACCGACAACAAAAACCGAACCGTGGCAGAGGTCAGGCATGCCTTTGGAAAATATGGCGGGAATCTGGGCGAGAATGGATGTGTCGCCTGGATGTTTGACACAACCGGTATTATTACGATTGAAACGTCGGTTTGTGATGAAGATACTCTGATGGAAATAATAATTGATGCCGGCGCTTCTGATATGTCAAAAGAGGGTGATGTTTTTGAAGTCACTACTACCCCGCCCGATCTGGAGACTGTCAGAGCTGCTATCGAGGCCAAATCGATTCCGATTATTTCGTCTGAGGTGACAATGATTCCACAGAATACGGTAAAACTCGATGAGAAGCAGGCGTCGACGATGCTCAAACTATTAGAGGCGCTCGAGGATCATGATGATGTCCAGAAAGTATATGCTAATTTTGACATCGATGATGAAATTATGGAAAAATTGTTGGGTTAGACGGCTGCATTTTATAGATAAACAGATTTGATGATTATTATTGGTATTGACCCCGGTCTTCAGATAACCGGTTATGGTGTTCTTAAATCTGATGGTACAAAAATTGAAATTCTGGAAGCCGGAATAATCAAAACGAATGTTAAAGACAATTTTGAAAGCAAGTTGGACGAGATTTATTCTGAGGTCGGCAAAGTTATTAAACAGTTTAAACCAGATTATATAGCGATCGAGGATTTGTATTCGCATTACGCTCACCCGAAAACGGCGATAATTATGGGACATGCCCGCGGGATGGTTTTTCTTTTGGCCTCACAATATAAAATCCCGATTGTATCGTATGCCGCCACGAGGATTAAAAAATCGCTGACCGGGAATGGGCATGCCACCAAAATTCAGATGCGTAGGATGATAAAATCAACGCTTGGCTTAAAAGATGATCTGCTTTCACCGGATACTGCCGACGCTCTCGCGGTCGCTGTTTGTCACCATAATGCAATAATGAAGGGTTTTAGCAAATAAGATGATTGCACAGATAACCGGACAGGTCAAGAAATTAACCGAAAGCTCGATAACGCTTTTTCTCAATGGGTTGTACTACGAACTGATGATTCCCTCAGGATTATATTCACAGCTAAAAAATGCATCATCTAATGGCTCTGAGATAACATTACATACGCTCAATTTTATCGAGGCGGGCGAGAGGAAATCATACCATTATCCAAGATTAGTCGGTTTTACCGAGCAGATCGACAAAGAGTTTTTTCAGGTGTTTACCACTGTCCCGGGGCTTGGAATAAAAAAGGCGTTGAAATCTTTAACACTTCCGATTCGCGACATTGCCACTGCGATTGAAAATAAAAATGCCGCTACTCTTTCACGTTTACCGGGTGTCGGCGGACGATTAGCCGATAAAATTATCGCCGAACTGTGCGGCAAGATGGCTCGTTTTGCACTATCAAAAGGTGATGTTCCACTAACTTCAGTCAGTAAAGAGGAGAGCGATTTATCTTCCGAGGCGATTGAGGTTCTGCTTCAGCTTCAGTATAACAAAGCTTTGGCCGAGGAGATGGTACAAAAAGCACTATCCGCCAACCCGAAAATTAAAACTTC
This sequence comes from Candidatus Zixiibacteriota bacterium, assembly GCA_030667525.1. GTDB lineage: Bacteria > Zixibacteria > MSB-5A5 > GN15 > PGXB01 > JAAERC01. The sequence continues at coordinate 2,785 of DAOUVS010000196.1, forward strand.
CAATGCTCTGATATCGGCTATTTTCAGTTTGGAGACAGGTAAATAATGAGTCGCGAAAGAATCATATCGGGTGAGGTCACCTCGCCTGAGGAAGAATCATTTATTCTGTCACTTCGTCCGAAAAAACTCAATGAATATATCGGACAGGCCAAACTCAAGGAAAAACTAAAAGTTCTGATCACTGCCGCCAAAAGTAGAAAAGAGTCATGCGAGCATGTTCTTTTCTATGGCCCGCCCGGACTTGGAAAAACTACCCTGGCGCATATTATCGCCAATGAGATGGGCACGCGGATGGTAAGTACATCGGGGCCGTCGTTAAGCCGCACCGGTGATCTGATGGGGATTCTTACTAATCTAAATGATGGTGATATTTTATTCATAGATGAGATTCATCGGTTGTCGGCAGCTATCGAGGAGTTTATCTACCCGGCGATGGAAGATTATAAGGTTGATTTTGTCGTTGATAAAGGCGCTTTCGCCAAAGTAATAAATATTCCGCTCAAACATTATACGTTGATCGGTGCCACGACAAGAGCCGGGATGTTATCACCGCCACTGCGTGACCGATTTGGGCTGTTTTATCATATCGATTTTTATCCGGCTGAAGAACTCAAAGAGATCGTCTCACGTTCGGCCGAACTGCTTGAAGTCAAAGTCACCAGTGAGGCCGCATCGGAGATTGCACGACGGGCGCGGGGCACACCACGAGTTGCCAATCGTCTGCTAAGGCGCGTGCGTGATTATACGACGGTGAAATCTGATGGTGATATCGATATCGAAATGGCCAAAAAGGCGCTTGATACCGAGGGAATTGATGTTATCGGGCTTGATGATCTCGACCGCAAATTTATGAGAGTGATTGTTGATTATTATCAAGGCGGCCCGGTTGGTATCGAGGCTATCGCCGCGACACTCAACGAAGAAGTTGATACACTGGTTGATATGGTCGAACCGTATTTACTTAAGATCGGTTTCCTTCAACGCACTAAACGGGGCCGGATGGTCTCACACGATGCCTGCAAACATCTGGGAATAAAAATCTCCTCCTCCGACCAACCGAATTTGTTTGAGTAGGGGGGGCGCAGCTTATTGCACCGGTCTAAAAGAGTGGTCAATTTCGCATATATAGAAAAGTATTTATGAGCGACGGTAAAATTAACATTGATGAAAATTGGTGGCCCAACTCATTGGAACAAATGGGTAAGGAAAATCCTCTTGATGGTGATTATGTCACCATAGCAGAAATTTCAAATCCTTGGGGGAAAGATAGCTATAGACATATATATACTCTTCTTATAAAACCGGAAAAACTAGAAGAAATATTAAACTATCAAGGAAATATACCTCATAAAATTGAAGCAAATGGCCCATATCCATTTCCAAGCGACGACCCAAAAGGATTTAAACCTCAATTTTTTGTGGATTTTCGAGGTTTTGAGCCCGACATTTTTGAGCCACTAATTCATACTTGGAGTGCAGCAGGTCGGACACTGATTATGCCTAATATTGGTTTGACTATGACATATGGCCTAATCCCTCGCTTAATAGCCTCCGATACAGGGGATGTGTGTCATTGGGATAATCTGGGAAAACCTTTATTTGATGTAATTAAATGTAAACAGGTTTCACATTATAATTATAATTTAGTATCTGATGCTTACATCAAGATAAAAAAGGAATATTTGATAGATTATGCATCATTGTGCAAGCGCTCCATTATTCAAATATATTATGTTGATAATACTAGTAGTTTAAACCCAATTGAAGATGATATTTTAAATGGAGAGGAATTTAAGAAATTCAATTTTAAGGGACGCCAAATTAATATAATTAAAAGACTGGATCAACCGTCTCTTCTTATATCCAAGGCTTGGGGTATAAGACATTTATTAGACCCATCAGATTATCCAATATCTGGGGATAGAAATAATGGCCTTGATTTGATTTGGCCTGGGATAAAAAAATCAATAAATGGTGATTCACTTGGCGGATGGATGCCTTATGTATATCTGAGGGACGCCTTCCTTCAAAAGTATGAGGATCGTCCTGATTTATATGAAATATATCCAAAATCCGCTGGAGTTGATTATGGAGCCCAATGGGGGTTAAATTATTGTCGTAGAATAGGGCGCGATTTGGTTCAAGTTGAATTAAAAAAACTTTGTGAGAGCGTTCCATTTGACGAAGTAGAGTATTTAAACAAATTCGCGGTGGATCCCCCATCTTTGGATAAGCTGAGTAAATTAAGAAAAGAGCTTAATATTGCAGACAGAGCAAAGAATTTAACAGACGCATTTCTTAATTTGGGGGATGTTTTGGCGGATTTTGTTGTTCAGATGGATAACGATCCAATAGCGCCGTTTGACTTTATTAGCTTAGATAAAAGAGAAATGGAATATAGAGGTTGGTGGACTGAACCTACAGTAAAACCGATTACACACCATATAGAATTAAGTATTGGAAAGGACTCTTTTTTAAATAGGTGCAAAGCACTCTATAAACTAGTGGTAGAGAATTTACAGGAAAATCACATTAGGAAAATACTTATTCAGTTGGGTATTGATGGAAAGTCAATAAAGAGTCTTAGAAGTTTGAAGTTGCTTAATATATTATTAACGGATTGTCTCATTTCCAAAGATACGGGGTTAAATATTTTAAATGATTTCCAAGAGATTGAAGAACGGCGATTAGAAGATGAGGATAAGCCCGATTCTGAAAAACAATTTCCTTCTCCAATGTTATACCTATTCTTACTTAATAAATTAAGACAAAAAGATGCCCATATTCATACGAATATCGATGACCTTATGCAGGAGCTTGGAATTGATATGAATAGTATAGTATCGGGATGGGGAATTGAATTGGATAAATTATATGATAAGCTTGCTATAACTCTTGAAGATGCCTCTACATTAATAAATAATTCTATTTACCAAGATTAATTCGGACACTGGGTGGCGTACCCCTTGGGGTGCGGAAATGTTCTAATAATAAAAATACTGAAAAAAGCAGACGGAAAAAATCCAGAAACGTAGGAAAAAGATTTAACTAAAATTTGAAGTCTTTTCCTCAAACAAAAATAAAAAATATAACCTAAATA
>DAOUVS010000033.1 GCA_030667525.1 Candidatus Zixiibacteriota bacterium
CGGAACATTTACATTTTTATCGGGACATGACCCGGAAGATTACACCCATATGGTGCAGGATCCGCCGACCGATCTGAATCTGCATAAAAACTCACCTGGGTATCGCTTGATATTGAATAACATCCTCTTCCCCGCCGCCAAGAAAAAAGAGCGGAAGACGTAAGGGAAAAGCATTAATTATTCAAGTCTAATTTTATTGTCTTTGATTTGAGTTGAAAGTTCTTCCATACAACTTTTCATCTCTTTTATCACCCAAAACAAGAATTCAGGGAAGATATCAAGTCTTCCATTGGAATCAATTGTAATAAACGGTATTGTCTTTTCAGCCAACTTTCTAATTTTAGTTCGTAAGCCCTCATCAATTGCAATTCCATCATTGTGAATTACAGTATTCCTGATTTTGTTAATTAATTGAAGACTGCCTTGCCCCGAGAGTTGAGAAGGAATTTCAATCTTCATTATTTTTATTAAATATATCCTAATTCTATTAATTACAGATCCCCTTAAATCTTTTAAAGATATTGTCTCATTGCTATTCTGATAAGTAGTGCATAAAACTGAAATCTGTTTTTCAAAATAGCCAAATATATAAACCAATATAGAATTTCGTAATATTCGAGGATAGACATGGCCTAATTTTGATTGCTCAATATTTTTTTCTTGTCCAAGTCTAAATAATTGCTTATCGGTGATTTCTTGTTCAATCGCGTCATCAAATTTCTCTTCCAGTTTCTTCCAATCGCCACTCATCCAATCTTCAGTTTTACCCACTAAATCTTCCATCAATCCAAGAATGTGTAAATTAATTCTGATATAATCATCGATCCACGCCACACCTAATCTCCTATAAATCAATATAATTTATTTGATAATATTATACCATTCTCAATCGGTAATAGCTTCCTCTTTCTCCAGTGTTACCAGATGGTAGGTTTGGAAAAACAGAACCGGATTTTGAACTAATGACAAGGTGCTGTCAACAAGACCAAATTCAAACTCCCCCTGCAGATCCATCGGCTGATAATAACCGCTTAACAACACATTTGAAAATGTAACGGTACTATCGCCGATAACATAATCTCCGCTGCCATACGGAATCGTATCTCCGCCTGCGCCATCGGTCCAATAATATAAAAATGTACTATCTCTGAACCTGAATTTAATTAATTCTTCGGAAGTTATCGATTCATTTTCATCAACCGGATCAGGATAGGTCGCCGATGAAGTCCCGGTCCAGGTGCCGACAAAAAACTGGGGGTCAATAGACGAGACCGGATCACCAGAACATCCGATAATGATAAATAATATTAATAATAAACATATCCGTCTCATCACTCGCCTCCAATTTTATTTGTCGGGTTTCTCGCTACGCTTGGAACGCCGACCTACATCTATAATTTTATATAAACCCTGCCTATAATCAAGTCAATTATATGACGAAATAATTGAAATATCGTTTAAAGGAAATCATTCCCCAGTCAATCTGAAGATTAACCGGGCACAAAAATAGAATAAAAAATATAACTGTTTAAGGGAATAATTATAGGCCGAAAAGAGTAAGAATTCGGTATGCCGCGAAAGCGCCGATCCAGGCAAATACACATTGGAAAATAATCGAGAACCACATCCATCTCACACCGGTCTCTTTTCTGATTGCGGCCACAGTTGCCAGGCAGGGAGTGTACAGAAGAATAAAAATCATAAAAGCATACGCTGCGGCCTGAGAGATACCGCTTTGCTGGCTTTGGAGCGCCTGCATCAGATTGTCCGATGATTCATCGGTCTCCTCGCCAAGAAAATACAAAACGCCGAGCGATGAGACCACTACCTCTTTGGCGACAAATCCGGGAATCAATGATATCCCCATCTGCCAGTTAAAACCAAGCGGTTTCACAAATGGAGAGACAACATTACCAAGACGACCGATAAATGAGTACTGTAGATCCTCGCCCGCGCGGGCCGCCTTAAGTTCCGCGATCGCTAACTCGGCCCCCGGTTGATCTGATAACGCCAACTGTTCTATCTTCGTTTCATAATCCTGTGAGTATTCATCCACTTTGGGGAAGTATCCAAGCAGCCAGAGAATGACCGAGGCGATTAAAATGACGCCGCCCATTTTTTTCAGATACATCCGGGTCCTCTCCCACATATGGATTATCACCGACCAGGTTGTTGGGCGGCGGTACGGCGGGAGCTCCATCACAAACGGGGTTTCATCAGATTGTAGGATTGTCCGTCCAAATATCCGCGCCATCAGAATGGTGGCGGCGATACCAAAAAGGTATATGGAAAAAATAACATTTCCGGCATAAGCCCCAAAAAATGCTCCGGTAAAAAGAACATAAACCGGCAACTTCGCGCTGCACGATATCATCGGAATCAACAAGATCGTCATGATGCGATCGCGTTTTGATTCCAGCGTGCGGGTCGCCATAATGGCCGGAACCGAACAACCGAAACCCATCAGCATCGGGATAAACGATTTTCCGTGCAGACCCAAATAATGCATTAGTTTGTCCATCAAAAATGCGGCGCGAGCCATATATCCGGAATCTTCGAGAATAGATATGCCCAGAAACAGAATCACAATATTGGGCAAAAATACAATCACCGAACCAACCCCGCCGATGACGCCATCAATAAGAAGATCAGCCATCGCACCATCAGGAATAAGCTGCCCGACACCGCTTTGAACATACGCAACAGCGGTTTCAATCCAGGCCATCGGATATTGACCGATAACAAAAGTTGCCTGAAAAATCAGCCACATCAGCAGGAGAAATATCGGATAGCCAAGTATTCGATGGGTCAAAAGGTCATCGATCTGATCCGACATTTTCATCCGGTCGGTTGGCGGACGCTGCATAACCTCGCGGATAATGCCAGCGACATAACCATAGCGGCCCTCGGTGACAATTATTTCAGGATCATCGTCGGTTGTAGATTTTAGATGAGTAACCGATTCATCGAGGACTTTAGTCAGATGAGAATTTTCGACTTTATCTGGAAAACACCGGTTTTTAATTTCGGTATCGCCTTCAAGCATCTTAATCGCAAGCCAGCGAGAATTGTGACAGGAGGTGCAATTTTTGCATTTGGATACTTCATCGGATAAATTGGCGACGATATCATCAAGGCGTGGGCCGTAAGTCACCGGCGGGTGATGATGTAATTCTTCACCATTTTCGGCCAGTTTTATAGCGGTATCCAAAAGTGAGTCTAATCCCTGTCCACGATTACCTATGGTTTTTAAAACCGGAGCGCCCAATAAAGTCGAGAGTTTTTCAGTATCTATTTTTATTCCGGATTCAAGAACCTCATCCCACATATTAATATCAATAACCAGATCAACACCAATCTCAATCAGCTGCATGGTCAGATATAGGGAGCGTTCAAGATTGCCGCCATCAATGACATTGATGATAACATCCGGCTGTTCATTTACTATAAAATCGCGGGCGACTTTTTCATCGAGAGAATAAGCAGTTAGGCTATAGGTTCCGGGAAGATCTACAAAGGTGATGTCATATTTGCCATATTTTCGATGTCCAACCCGTTTTTCTACCGTGACTCCAGGGAAATTGGCAACTTTTTGCCGTGCTCCGGTAAAACTGTTAAAGATGGAGGTTTTTCCTGAATTAGGATTTCCGGCAAGAGCAATTTTTAACGAATGTTTTTGTTCCACTATTTATAGGCCGGTATAAGTTCAACATTTACTAAAGCTGCTTCGCTGCGCCTGATAGAAATTCGACCACCATTGATCGCAATTTCGATCGGGTCTCTTAGCGGGGCAGTCCTAATCATTTCAACCGTTTCCCCGGTACGAAAACCGAGATCTATCAAACGATGTCTGATCTGTCCTGATCCGCCAATCCTGACTACCCGTGCCTTCTGGCCGATATTCATCTCAGCCAGAGTGCCGGTTCCTTTCAGAAATCTGCGGCAATGTCCCTGCCGTTTTTGCCTTCCATGTCGATTGCCTAAACCAAACCAGGACATTTTTCAGTTATCTCCACGCTGTTTAATATTCAATTCTGTCATTTCATTATTCGTCATACGTTCTCTTGGAGGGCTTTAGGAGAGTAAAAAATTGAGTCCTGCAATCATTTTTTGATTCGCGACAGTCAATTACCGTGTTAATAAAAGTTTTTAGCCGATTTAAAGTTTCGCCGCTTAAGCCATGTTCCATTTTGCACGCTTCCGACTCAGCCAAATTTTCCTGCAAACCAAGAATTTCTCTTAAAAACCTTTTGATGGTCTTATGCGCTTCATAAATTGCAACCGCTTTGGCCTTGCCCAATGAAGTTAGGGTCACTTTGCCATAGTAGCGCTGATTCAGATATCCCTTCTCTTTCAATCCGGCGACAGCAGAGGTGACCGTTGGCAGAGTTACTCCCCTTTCCCGGGCAATATCAGAGATACCGACGGTGTCGATTTCACTGGAGAGTCTATAAATCGTTTCGAGATAATCCTCTTTTTTTGAACTAAGTTTCATAGTTCTAATAATATTAGATTAATCTAACTTTGTCAATCAGATTTTTTGTCAACGATAATGAATAATAACATTATAATTTTATTATGTTTCAGCTTTACATCGGCAGAAGTTATTGTCTTCCAATCAGATTAGTCAATATTCCTATTTATATCAAATAAAGAATATAAATTGTCAGCCGATAAATATTATATGTAAATAAATACGCCTGATTGGTCAGGTAGTGAAGAAAACTGTCATTTTGGGAAATCTATATGAAAATAAATAAATCAAATTCGCCGGTGTCAATATTTAGTACTCTCACTCTTGGAATAATTCTTGGCATAGTATATTGGTTTTTGGATGCCACCATTAATGTTTTACTATTAAAAAATGAATCACTTATGGGTGCTGTCTTTTCTCCAGAAATCGACCAGATTTGGGTGAGATCTTCAATTATCTGCCTAATGATAACCTTTGCTGTTATTGCCCGGTTTATCAATAATAAACGTAAATCAATTGAAAATGCCCTCATCGAAAGCGAGGATCGATTTCGGAGTTTGATAGTGGCATCATCTGATAGGATTTTCATTCACGATGGTAATCAGATAATCGAAGCCAATCAAACACTGGCAGATATTCTTGGATATGAACTCAATGAAATAATCGGCAAGGCACCCGGGGATTTTCTTGATGAAGAATCTCAAAAAAGAATGGCTGATAATTTAAAAAGCAAGAAAAATGCCTTATTTCAAGTAATCGCTGTTAGAAAGAATGGAAATAAAGTCACTCTTGAATTTGTTAATCGGACTATTTTCTATTATGGCAGAACGGTATGGATTGCCACGATATCAGACTGTTCGGTCACTAAAGCCGAACCGGAAAAATTTAATAATAATTCCAATCATTATCAGAAGCTGCTTCAAAATAGTAATGACCCGCTTTTTGTCTATGGATTAACAAACGAAAATAGCCCGGATCTGTTTTTCGAAGCAAGCGGCATGGCTTGCACAAAATTTGGATACACTGCTGAAGAATTCGCAAAACTTAATATAATGGAAATAATTATCCCGGAAGAAAGAGATAATATTCTTCCGATTTTCCAGACTCTTATCGATTTCAAACATTCTATATTTGAGACCGAGATACTAACCAAAGATAAAGATCGTTTGCCGGTCGAGATAAGCTCACATTTGTTTGATCTTGATAATCGCCCGGTAATAATTTCCACTATGCGGGAAATCAGCGAGCGCAAAAAAGCGAATAAGCTTCTTCATGACAGCGAAAAACAGTACCGGCGACTTTTCGCTTTGGCACCGGTTGCCTATTTATCGCTTGATCCGGATGGAAATATAATCGAAGTCAATGATAAATGGCGCAATCTTTTTGGCTATTCCAAAGAAGAGGTCGTTGACGGTTGGTTTGGTGATTTTCTGACTCGATCAAGTTTGGATCGTTTCCGGGCCGCCTTTGCTGATCTGAGTGAATCAAAAGAAAAAATGGAAATTGATTTGGAAATTTCTGCCAGAGATAAAACGGTTTTAAATATCTTTATGGTAGCAGAGGTGACCAAAAACAGTTTTGGAGATATTCAATCGGCCCAGTGCATTTTAATAGATAACTCCCGGCAAAAAAGAAGTACCGAAGAAAAGCAAAAACAAGAGCAATGGTTGGAACAGATTATTGATAATACGTCAGATATTGTTTTTTCATTCAAACCAGATGGTTCAATTACCAACGTCAACCCAACTTTTGAAAAGGTGATAGGAAAATCTGCCGCCTCGCTTATTAATTCCAAATTTGACTCAATCGTTCATGGGGACGATTTGGCTTTTGTGCGGCAGGCGATTGACAAATGTATCGGCGGAGAAAAAATCCCTCCGATTGAAATTCGCCTGCATACGGAATCGGGCCAGCATCTATCCGCGGAATTAATGCTAACCCCTTTCTGTCAGGATGGAAAGGTAATCGCCATTGATTGTATCGCCAAAGACCTTTCAAAAATATGGCAGCAAGGTAAATCAGAAGATGATACGCTGCATGAGATTAAAAAACAGGCTGAAACTCTGCCTGACAATGTCAGTATTATTAATAATAATTTTGAAATAGTATATACCAATAAAAATCATCAGGAATTGTCAGAAAAACTTGGGCTGAACGCAGATATTATCGGATTTGATGTTATAAAAAGTTATCCTTTTGAGTCCGAAGAATCCCGCTCTATTTATTCCGATACTTTTGACAAAGCAACATCCGTAGTTCGCGAAATATCTTATTCATCTGAAAGCGACCAATATATTTTTGAGACCAAAATAGTACCAATCTATACGGGAAATGAGATATCATTCGCTTTTCTGATAATTAAAGATATCAGTTCTCAAAAACTATCCGAAGCGGCGCTGAAAAAAAGTGAAACAGAATTATCGGTGATTTTTAATAACAGTTCCGCCATTCTGGCGTTGGTGGATAGTGAGCGTAGAATCCGCAAGATTAATAACGCAGGCCTCAAGTTTATAGATCGTCCCGAACAAGAAATATTAGGAAAACGGGGCGGCGAAGCATTGGGATGCTTAAATCATCTTGATGATCCCAGAGGGTGCGGATATGGTCCCAATTGCGAGAAATGCCCGGTCCGAAATACAATTTCAAAGACATTTAAGACCGGCATAAACCATCATCATATTCCGGCAAAACTTCCTTTTAAAATTGATGGAATAGAAAAAGATTTACATTTACTGATATCAACGACCGTAATAGATTCAAAAGATGAAGATCTGATTCTGATTGCCATTGAAAATATCACCGGTCAAAAAATGGCCGAAGAATCTTTGCAGCAGAGCGAACAGTCTTATCGTACCCTGACTGAAAATTTACCCGGTTTAGTATATAGAGTTCATTGTCAAGAACATAACAGAATGCAATTCTTTAACAATCTTATCGAAGAATTGACCGGATACGCGGAACAAGAATTAAGCAGCGGTGAGATATGTTCTATAGAACCATTAATTCATGAAGATGACCGACCGAATATAGTTACGAAAATTAAGGAAGATAAGCCATTCGAAATAGAATATCGCCTTCATCATAAGAATGGAGATATTAAATATTGCATCGAGAAAGGTCAGCCAATTTTTGATTCCGATGGAAAACTGAGATGTATTGACGGCGTTATCTTTGATGCCACGGAACGAAAAAAAGTTGAAGAGGCATTCCGTGAATCGGAAGAAAAGTATCGCCAGATAATAGAAAACGCGGCCGAGGGGATAATGGTGGGTCAGGATGGCTGGCTTAAATTTGTAAATCCTCAAATGGAGAAATTTGCGGGATATACAAAAAAAGAACTGCTCTCCAAACCTTTTGTGGAATTTATTCATCCCGATGATAGAGAGAAAGTCATTGAAAATCATCGCAAAAGATTGAACGGTGAACCGGTTCCAAAAACATATTCTTTCCGAATTACCACCAAAAATAATGAGATCAAATGGTTTGAAATCGGGGGGATTCAAATCACCTGGGAAAAAAAGCCGGCATCTTTAAACTTTTTCCTCGATATCACCGATCGCAAGCAGGCCGAAGATGTGCTAAAGGCATCAGAAAAGAGATTCCAGGATATCTCTATGAGCTCGGCCGATTGGATATGGGAAACTGATGCCAACGGAGCGTACACATTTACATCGGGAAAAGTAAAACAGATACTTGGATACGAACCTGCGGAACTTATTGGCAAAAGTCCCTTTGAGCTTATGCCACCAGATGAGGTCAAGCACGTTGAAGAAATTTTCAGGAAAATTGCTCTCGAGAAAAAACCAATTATCGATCTGGAAAACTGGAACCTCACCAAAGAGGGTAAACCTATCTGCCTGCTGACCAATGGCGTTCCAATATTGGACAGGCAGGGAGAATTAATAGGCTACCGAGGAGTGGATAAAGATATCACCGAGCAAAAACATGCCGAAAAATCTTTACAGCAAATATCCTCCCGTAATAAGGCCTTACTGGAAGCAGTACCGGATATTATTATAGAAGTTGATTCGGATAAAGTATATACATGGGCAAATAAGGCCGGATATGATTTCTTCGGTGAAGATGTTATCGGAAAAGAAGCATCATCATATTTTAAGGGAGATCAAAATACTTATAAAGCATTAGAACCGCTTTTTGAAGGTGATGATAATATCATCTACATTGAAAGCTGGCAACGGCGAAAAGATGGTGCAAAGAGGCTTCTGGCATGGTGGTGCCGGGTTCTTAAGGATGAAAATGGAAATGTGGCCGGTGCTTTATCAACCGCCCGTGATATCACTGAAATAAAACGAGCAGAACATATTGTCAACAGACAGCGTGACCTTGCAATAGAACTTGGTAAAATCAATTCATTTAATAAAACACTTAAATTATGTCTTGAGAATGCCATAGAAATTTCCGAGATGGATTGTGGCGGCATTTATCTAATTGATAAGGCCACAAGTAATCTCGATTTGGTTTATCATAAAGGATTATCCGAAGATTTTATAAAAAACTCTTCTCACTATGAAAGCGATTCTAATCACGCAAAATTAATAAAACAAGGCCAGCCATTATATGTTATTCATGACGAGCTTGACGTAAATCTTGATGAGATATCATTGAATGAAGGACTTCGAGGTACGGTAATAATTCCAATACGGCATGATAATAAAATTATTGGATGCCTAAATATTGCTTCCAAAAAGCATAACGAGGTTCCTTCCGAGGCGCGTCAGGCAATTGAAATTGTCGCCGGTCAGATTGGTGAGGCCCTGGCCAGAGCCAGAGCAGAAGAAAAACTCCGCGAAAGCGAGGAGAAATTCCGCAGTATTGTTGAATTATCAGTTGATGGTATCTGTCTGATCGACAATGAGTGCAGAATAATTGCGTGGAATCAAGGCCAGGAAAAAATAACAGGACTGAAAAAAGAAGATGTTTTGAACAAACCGATTTATGATATGCAGTATCAACTGGTACCGGAAGACCGCAAAAGTGAACATCATTATCAAATGCTGAAGTCAGTAATGCAGGAAATAGCCAAAATTGGCAAATCGCCGTATATGAATAATTTTATGGAAACAGAAATAGCCCGTCCTGATGGCGCTCAACGCACGGTAGAAATTTTATCTTTTCCGATCAAGGCTGAAAATGCTTTCATGATATGCAGTATAACTCGTGATATTACCGATAAGAAGCTCTTGGAAGAAGAACTCTCCAAGGCGGAAAAACTTGAATCAATTGGTGTTCTCGCCGGGGGGATTGCGCATGATTTTAATAATATCTTAACAGCTATTCTGGGTAATATCAGTCTTGCAAAAATGGATACGATTCCCGACAGCGATATAAATACGCGGCTAATCGATGCTGAAAAAGCGTCCGAACGTGCCCAGTATTTGACCCGACAACTGTTAACGTTCTCAAAAGGCGGAGCGCCGATTAAGAAGACAATCTCTATACGAAATTTAATTAAAGAATCGGCCCGATTTGCACTCCACGGATCAAATGTCAAGGGTTTGTACGACATACCGAATGACCTTTCGGCGGTAGATGCCGATGCTGGTCAGATCAGTCAGGTCATTAACAATCTTATTATAAATGCCAATCAGGCGATGCCGGACGGTGGAACAATTACTATTTCGGCCAAAAATGTTGATATTAAGCAACCTAATCCAACTCCTTTAAAAGAAGACCAATATGTTAAAATAGCAATAAGCGATGAGGGGACCGGAATCCCGGAGGTTCATTTAAGTCGGATTTTTGATCCCTATTTTACTACCAAGCAAAAAGGAAGCGGACTTGGATTAGCCACAACATATTCTATCATTAAGAATCATGACGGGCATATTGAAGTCGAATCAAAGCAGGGTGAAGGAACCACATTCACTATTCATCTTCCCGTCTCAAATAAACCTGAAGAAATTGAGATTGAGGAAGATGATATAATTGCAGCCGGCGGCGGCAAAATTCTGATAATGGATGACGAGGATGCAATCAGAATGGTCACCGGGGTGGCTTTAACCAAATCCGGGTACAAAGTAGAATTTGCTATCAACGGTGAAGAAGCTGTTGAGAAATATAAATTGTCCTTTGAAGAGGGTCATCCATTTGATCTTATATTTATGGACCTAACCATTCCGGGCGGCATGGGCGGCCAGGAGGCTCTCGAGAAAATAAAAGAAATCGATCCTAATGCCAGAGCAATTGTGTCAAGTGGATACAGTAATAACCCGGTTATGTCAGAACATGAGAAATATGGTTTTTGCGGGGTTATAGCCAAACCATATAAAGCAGAGAATTTGAATCGAATCGTGTATCAGATATTGCACGGCGATAAAATTCCGGTTTGATAAAATATTACTTATATTCCCGCCACCAATAGTCAAGCGGTGGCGGAGAGGATAATTGTACTATCTGACCGGGACGCGGCATAATTAATTCCACTCCGTTTTTATCCGCACCATTGACCAACCTTTCGACCGGTTCAAACCAGGAATGAAAAGCAAGATTAAAAGTGCCACAGTGGATCGGTATAAAGATTTTTCCATTGAGAATTTTATGAGCTTCAATTGCCTGTTCAGGAGTTAAATGAATTTCCGGCCATTGCTCATCATTATAGGCACCTATTTTCATAAAAGTTAAATCAAACGGACCATATTTTTCGCCGATCTCTTTGAAGCCGGGAAACGGCCCGGTATCGCCGCAAAAAAATACAGATCGATTTGAACTCTTTATTACCCACGTAACCCACAGCGTTGAATTTGTAGAACTGAATAATCCTCTTCCTGAAAAATGTCGACCGGGCGTGGCGATAATTTCAAGACTGTCTATTTTTAATGAATGACTATCCCACCAATCGAATTCAATTATTTGAGATTTATCTATACCCCATTTGTCGAGATGAGCGCCGACACCAAGTGGAACATAAAATGGAACACCCCTTTTAGCCAATTTCTCAATTGCGTCTTTATCAAGATGATCATAATGATCGTGCGAAATCAACACCGCATCGATATGAGGTAGTTTTTCCAACTCAATTGAAACCGGGAAAAAGCGTTGTGGTCCCATTATGCTAAATGGAGAGCATCGTTCGCTCCAGACCGGATCAATCAAAATCCTGATTTTTTCTATTTCCAGGAGAATAGTGGAATGACCCAACCAAACAGTATTGATATCAGGCGTCAAAGAATCAAAAGCAGTGGAGTCTAAACTGACAATTTCAATATCGTTGCGCGGCTCTCTATCGACGCCGCCAGAAAACCATTTTGAAAGCATCTTTTTGTAATCATCATATCCAAATGACAGATTGGTCGGAACATTATTTACAAATTTTTGCCCATTAAAATTAGATGATTGCTGAGCGCTTTCAAGCCAGACACCATCAGGTTTGGCACCAAATTGTGAGAGTCCATCGGTGGTTAAGTAAGCAACCACTGCTGCTAAAATAATTAAACCTGCAATCACTATTAGAAGCATTTTAAAAGGCTTTCGTATTATGCTTTTTTTAGCCATCAACAAACTATCTTATTAATTCCAAACATTAAAAAGATTACGGCTTACTTATGAATTTTTTTGATAAATTCTTCGACTTCAGGGATACCACCCTGAAAGATTAAATAGCCGTTGTATGGTTCCCGCTCGGTTATCTCACCAGCGATAGGGGTCAGCATCAGTTTTTTGATTTCTTCGAGATTGTCGGTTTGCCCCAGCACCCAGCCAAGTTTGATATAAGCTACTTCCGGAAGCATGTTTTCAGTCGGTATTATTCCGGCCGCCATACAGTCGCGTCCGGTATCATAAACAAACATATGTACATATCCCCAAAGAGTCTGAACGGTCATATAAATTGCGACACCTTTTTTAGTGGCGCGGCGAATAGCCGGATAAACTGCTTTGTTGACATGTCCCAGTCCGGTTCCGGCAATAACTATTCCACGGTACCCGTTATCCACCAGTGAATCGATAATATCAGGCTGCATGTTCGGATAATAGTACAATAGCGTTACCTTTTCTTCGAAGTAAGGCAGAATTTTTACATTTGTATCTTTGCGGCGTTTTTTATAATCGTTCTTTATTGGTGTTATCTTATCTTTGTCAACCATCGCCAGTGGTATATCTCCAATGGTACGAAAAGTGGAACGATACGAAGAATGCATTTTCCTCACTCTTGTCCCCTGATGCAGAAGAGAGTATTTATCCGAGGTCGGTCCGAACATTCAAACCATCGTCTCGGCTATATCCGATTCGGCGGCAGTTTTGGTCGAATGGATAAGATTGAGAGCGGCATCCGATGATGGCCGATCCGATGACCTTTGTGATCCGACCATCACAATCGGAACCTGCGTCTCCTGTACCATAAATGACAGCGCCGCGGCAGTATGATGCATCGTGTCGGTCCCATGCCCAACAACGATACCATTGATGCCGTTTTCTATTTCCTTGCCAATAGAAATCGCCAATTTTTTATATTGCGATGGCCCCATATTTTCGCTGAAAACGGCAAACAGCTTTTCGGTTGATAAATTACATATATCGGCAAGTTCCGGAACGGCACCATACAACTCACCGGGGGAAAAAGCCGGAATAACGGCGCCGGTTCGATAATCTAATCGCGAGGCAATTGTACCGCCAGTGCCAAAAAGTTTTATAGCTGGCTTGCCGGGTGAAACAGGAAATTCCTTTTCCGGTATTTTATAATGTGCCTCTTTGTACCCGACTTCTTTAATATCTTCAATAGTTTCGACCGCAATACCAATATTGTATCCAGTTACTAATTTAAGAACCAAATGCTCGTAATCATCGTTTTCGGCACGAGGTAATAGTATCCCCTCAAAATCACCGCGCGTGGTTTTTACTTTTGATTCGCTCCATACCCGAATATTAAACTTCTTGAGTATCTCCAGAGCGGCACCTTTATACCCTTTGAAAATATCAGTCATTTTTAAGTTCCTTTTTTACCAAATGGTAAAGGTCTTTCAAGGGTATATTTCCTATCGCTTGTTTCCGTAGTTGCCCCATTATCCATTTTAATGATGCCCCGGGATCTTTGGAGATTCTAATCTCATCAAATTTATTTTTTAAAATAGGAAGGTTCTCAAGAATTTCTTTTTCGGTTTTTGGAAAATAATTTATCATCGCCAGCGCCGATTCAAATTCAACATTCGGATGCTCGTAAACCAGCGGCAGCATTTCTTTGGCGATTTCCCAGGTCAGCTTCCTATCCTGTATAAATTTTATCATCCCATAGATTTTATTATGACTAAACCCACTTGTCCAGGAATGTTGTCCTTCAAGATATTTCAGTGATTGTCCCAAAAGAGTTCCGACAAAACGGGGCGAGACAGTGCTTTCATTGGTTATCTTTTCTATAACTACTGCGAGATTACTCTTCAAAAGATAAAAATAAGTATCTTCCGGAATCTGCCAATCTTTGAATTGTCGATAGCGGTCAACTACTTCAATCGGTAAATTATTTTTAATCTTTTCGATATCTGAATCATCGATAGATATTGGCGCTGAATCAGTATCGGGATACATTCTATCCGGTCCTGGTAAAACTCTTTCAAAAAGCGTTGTTCCATCGGCCAATGATTTGCGGGTTTCATTCGGAATCCCTTCAAAAGCCATCAAACAGCGCTCTTCAACAACTTCAAGGGCAGTATCGATATCTTCGCTCGACCCCCAGATTATTAATTGAGCATCGTTATCTCCGGCATTTAGTAATTTTATTACCGAATCGAATGAAAGAGGTGATGCCGCGCCGAGTGGCAGTGCCACGCCGAGCGGAGGTTCCGTCATTTCGGAATGGAAGATATTCGGACGGTTCAAACAGGCGATAACTTTGATGCGATCAGACAGTTCATTGGCAAACATCTGCCCCGGCTGAGTAAAGAATGACAAAATTGATTTAAATCCGGGTAAATTGACCGCAGTGATACGTTTCTGTTGCTGCGCTATTTTTTTCAATGGTGCCAGATTACCATTGAGTTGATTGGGATCAATATCTATAAAAAACAGTTTCCATTTATTTTTATCCGAAACAGTTTTGGATAATATCTTTTTTATCTCCAGCAGCGCCTTCTGACGAAATGCTTCATTATGGGTCAATTCCGGAATCCAACTGATATGCTGAACTCCTTTTATTTCGATACGGGTCCCGCCGGTGATGCTGACATTAACATCCTGACGTCCGGCGCCGATTCCGGTGCGGACTTTGCCGGAGCTTCGCGCCAGAAAACGAAGATACTGACCAGCCTCAGCCGCTTCATCGGGGGTAAGCATCTCCGGATAAGTCACCATTTCAATCAAAGGTGTTCCCAGCCGATCGGTTGTATATATACGCTGGTGTCCAATATCGGAAACCTCGCGGCAGGCATCCTCTTCAATACTAAGTTGGATAATGCCAATTTTTTTATTTTTGAGTGGTATCTCCCCTTCAATACCGACAATGGCAGTACGCTGAAATCCGGTTGGGATAGAACCGTCAAGATACTGTTTCCGTGTAATATGAACCTCGCCGACAATATTAGTCTTTAGCATCAGGGCAAGTTCAATGGCGATATCAAGCGCTTGGCGATTTATCGGAAACGGCGGGGTGTCATCAATGTCGTAAGTGCAGGCTGACTGGTTTTTTATTCGATAAATTATATTTTTTTTGGTCCTGCGTTCCATCAGTGCCGTTCCGTCGTATTCCCCCATTTCGCTGAGAGTAGGGCGCATATGCCGGATAACCTCGGCGTCGTAATCGTCACCCTTTTGGTATAGTCCAACCGGACAGCGGCAAAATAGCTTCTTATCCGTTTTTAACTGCTGATGAATCTCCAGCCCACATTTGAATCCCAGATCAGAATATGTTTTATTGGTCGCTTCAAGACGAGGAACATACCCAACCAATTTTTTGGTCTTTTGATAATTCTCTGCCGGAATAAAAGTATCGCTCATATAATTAATTCTATCTAAATTTCATAGTCTCCTGTTTCGGCGGCTAAAATACATAATTTTGTAAAATTCGCAACAGCATTTTGTTTTATTTATAAAGCAAATCATTTTGAATCGATGATTTTAATTGCCAAACCAGCCAAAACATAATATTTTGGATATATTATTAAATAACAGCAGAACATACATTTATAATAGTTGGATCACACTCAGGGAGGTATTTATGGGATTGGTCAATCTGAGCGAATTACCGGCATTGGAAATCGCCCCGGGAATAATCGGGCGTATTGTAACCGCTGACACTTTCACAGTGGCGCACGTCAGCATCAAAATGGGATCGCTTCTGCCGGAACATGCGCATTATCATGAACAGGTTGTCAATGTCACTGAAGGCGAACTTGAGCTGACGGTTGAGGGAACAACTCATATTCTTAAGCCGGGCAAAGTTATGGTTTTGCCGCCAAATGTCCCTCATTCAGGAAAGGCGCTGACCGATGTCAGGGTCGTCGATGTCTTTCATCCGGTTCGGGAGGATTTTCGCGGCGCTAGTTTTGGCGGGTATGATGATAAATAAATGCTAATCAGCCTTAATTTGGCTGCCATTTTATTCTTGAGAAAACGACTACTATATATTGGGCGAACCCCATAGTTTTATAATATATCCAATATATTTTTACAAATTATCCCAACTTAAGAAAATCAACATCAACTCCAATTCGTTGTTATTCTTTGTATTACAACAATTTTAAACAACACTAATTTTGTCATATTTTTTTGGCATCAGATATGCAAATCAATTTATCAAAGAAATCAGAATATTTAAAATTATGAGGTATTTGCATAATGAATAGCAAACTTATCAAAAATCAAAAAGGATTGGGGCTTCTTGAAGTAATGGTCTCAATGTTAATTATCACAATCGGCGTTTTGGGTATTGCCCCTCTGATTGTGTTATCAATTGAGGGAAATGTAATCTCAGAAGATTACTCGAATATTTCCAATATTATTAGTTCCGAAATTGAACTCTTTCAAACGTTGGATTCTTTACCGACTCCTCCATACGTTAAGAAGGATTTAAATAGTGAAGAAAATTATGCCATGCTGACAAGCCTGGATGATCATGCATCTGATTCTTTGGTGCCTGATGGATTATACCGAGTGAAAATTGATATTGTCTGGGAAG
>DAOUVS010000123.1 GCA_030667525.1 Candidatus Zixiibacteriota bacterium
GGTATTACTGGGAGCATCAATGATACCGGCCTGTTTATTGCCACGGAGCCGGGTGTATGCAGTGTAATGGTAACCAGCAGCATTAATGGCATCTATGATATCAGCGATTCTATCATTATTGAAGCTCTTTTAATAAGCGAAATTAATCCCGGAAATTGTACAGTTTATCCCGGCGCAGAAAATATGTTGCTCAAGGCATTTCGAATCGAAAATTTTTATTTCGAGGATAAAACTATTATTGGGGTTTCAGTTCGTGACGCTTCAAACTGCCAAGGCAACCAGGAAGAGAGACTATCGAATCTTCAGGCGTTATATCTTTTCTATGATAAGAATCAGAACTCTGTCTTGGATGCAGTCGATAGCCTCATTTCTTCAACTGCCACTATTACACCAATAACCTCATTCACTTTTTCTCCGGTTACAATAGATCAGGGAAGCGATAGATCATTTCTGATTGGAGGCGATTTAATAAATTATCCTCATGATGGAGATTCTTTGGGATTTAGATTGTTTCCACAAGCTGATATAGTTACCGGTGATGGGACCATACTTGATGGTCCGAATGAATTGAGTGTATCTCACAAATGCGTAATAAATGGTATGATTTCAAGTCAATTAAACCTAGTAAGTACTGGATTGGATACAATTTCTCCCGGATCGATTATTCATAATATATTTACAATAGACATTCCCCGAAATGGGTATCAGCCGGATACGCTTAATATATTTAATTGGGAAAATTTGGGAACGGCTAATAATACCGATTTTGATTCTTTAATATTACTGCGCGATGATGGAGATGATACCTGGGGAGGTTATGATAGCGAAATAAGAGTCGGCAAACTTCTTTATACCGGCGATAGATGGAGCCTCAGCGGATTAAATACCCTTCTGGATTCGGTCCTGAACCGGTTTTATGTAAGTGCCGCAATTTCTGAATACGCCTCTGATCATGTTACTATAATACCGATTATTCCAAGAAATTCATTGGAGATGAAATCGGATAATGACGGACCGATTGACGCATCAACTTCGCCGATTGACACAATTGTAATCCAAAATGCTGAAGATGTTACTATTGAAGTAGTTAATCTTTATTCGAAGAATGTTTACCCAGGTTTGAGTACCGGGCCACTTTTAAATTTGAAGTTTTCGCATAGTTACCCTGATCTGTTGCATCTGGATAGTTTGAATGTCGTGTTATTTACAAATGATCCTGATGGCGCCTCCCAAACAGAATTGGATAGTCAGGTTGATAGTATTTCGATCTATATGAACCGCGATAACGATTATCAGGTTATCGGAATCAGCGATTCACTTTTGAGCACAGCCTCGATTTCAGATGGGTCGGGAATGTTGAGATTCGAAAATTTATTACTTCCTGTAAATGGCGAACTGTTGGAACTAACCGCAACCGTTTGGTTAAATGACAACAACTGCAAAAATGGCAATTTGATCAATCTCGGTTTTGCCGCAGGCAACGATCTGTTTTTTGCCGAAATAGTTGCATATGACGCCGTTTTTCCGGTGAGAAATAGCGAAGATTTTGTGATTGATGCATTTCAATCCTCTCAGGTTTCTACGATAACAGTTGATGAAGGGACGTTTTTTGGCGGTCAGAATAATCGATTGGCTTTAGATTTCACGTTGCCACCAAACGGTTATTCATCTGATGAACTTTATAAAATTAAATTAGTCAATAATGGTTCGCTTAATATTGCTGATGATATATTAACGGCAAAATTGTGGGCCGACGTCAGCGACGATGGATTTACAGCGGACGATTCATTGCTCGGTGAATTTACGTCAAAATCTAATTTCTGGGAAATTTCCGATTTGTCTTATACAGTGGCAGATGGTGGCGCTCGATTTCTTGTGACCTGTGATATTGCCGGAACCCAATTTGAGGCCGGGACAATTCAGCTGGCTCTTCCGGTGAAAGGTGTGGAGTATTTATCAGGTATGACCGGACCAGATGATGATATTGTAGAAAACCCTGTGGAGACATTGGTATTTCCATCGAATCGAATAACGGTTATCTCTATTCCGATTGCATCGTCTCCAGTCAGACCTGAAAGCAAAAATAATGGCGTTTTAACTTTTGCTCTTTATAACGGATATGTAGATCAAAGTCAGACTTTGTCCGGATTGAAGTTAACAAACAAATCACGCACAATAGCTGATTTATCATACTCAGATTATGAATTTGGGCAATTGTCTTTGTATCTCGATGATGATAAGAACAGATTGTTCGACGACGATTCACTGGTGGCAACAGGTCATTTTACCGATGGTCAGCTTTTTATGAGTGGACTGAATTTAGCATTACCGGCTGAATCTCTCTCGTATTTCTTTGTTGTTGCCGATTTGCCAAAGGAGTTAATTGATTCGGATAGTTTGGCACTTGCAGTTGACGGCCCTTCCGATCTGACGTTTTCGCAATCGGTAAATCTTAATGGCGACCTTCCATTAGTCAGCAGCGGATTTTTGGTTGTAGATGGTTCCATAAAAGATCAATATGATATTGTTAATGTTTCGCCACAGACTCTGAGTCCGGGAGATACTTCAATTACGCTTTTTGCTTTCAAACCTGCTTATAATGGGAATCAGATTGACACTCTAAATTCGATTACAATCAGGAATCTGGAAGATGCTGATAATAATGATATCTCGCAATTGGTTCTTTGGCTTGACAAAAATGGTGATGATATCTGGCAGGAAACAGATTCATTGTTGAATTCATTTGGATATCTAAGCGGCAACTGGACAATAAATTCTTTAGGTCTGGAAGTAAACAGTACGATACCCTCGTTGTTTGTTTTGGCTGATATCGCAGCTTCGGCGACACCTAATGTTTCATTTCAGGCTGAATTACCATTAAATGGATGTTTGTACGTATCGGGCAACGATGGGCCGATTGACACGGCGCTGGTTGGTACTGGTGTCTTTATTATCTCGAGTTCAGGAATAAGAATTGTACCATCACAGCTTAGTGATACGTATTCGGTGGGCCAGAGTATCCATGTCGAGATCAATGCTACCAATATCTCCGCAACTCCAATAGATAGTATCGCCGCCGAAGTTATTAATATTGACAATCCGGCGCTTGTTACTCTTGATAGTAGTTTTTATCAAACGACAAATTTGGATGCCGGGGAATCAACATCGCTGTCATTTTATTATACGGCAGAGCAACCGGGAGATATCTCCTGGCAATTACGAGCGGTGGCTCCTAATCTTCCTGATTCGTCGGCAATTATTCAGACAAACTCAATTACTATTCAGTCGCCGCCAACCGAATTCGCGGTGCAAATGATCAATTCAATTCCGACAGCAGTGACCAGAGGGCAGAATAATATTTTCCCATTCAGTTTGCGATTTGATCATCCCGATTTATCGTCCGCTTTTGCATCTATTGAAATGAATCAAATCAGGGTCAGGGTAGAAAATAGTGATGGTCTTGGCCTTCCGGCCGATGAACTGTTTTCGCGGGTAGTGCTGTCATCAGGCTACGCAAATTTATCTATTTTGGAAACGATCCCGACTGATTCAAACCTCACTTTCATTTTTAATCAGACTTTGATAATTGCCCCGGGGGAAGAACAGTTTATATCAATTATGGTTGATATCGATAGTCTGGCAACAGCCGATGATTTTGTTTTATCCATTGAGAATTCCAATTCAATTTCACCAACTGATGTGAATACAGATTTGGCGGTTCCATTGGCCAGTAGTATTATATTTCCGCTTAAGACCTCATCCTGCAATATTGATGATCAATCCAGTTCTATGGTTATATCATACACTGCTGTCTTAAATAACTATGCTAATTATGGCCAGGATAATGTTGATGTTTTGCGGTTAAGGTTAAGACATCCGGGTGCAATAGGAAGTTCTCAAATCCAGTTGACCGATATGTCGCTTTTCCTGATTGATGCTTTGGGCGATTCTATCATTGCCGCCGATTTGTTTGATAAGGTCAGGCTGGTTAGACAGGGATTTGTTATAGCCGAAAATAGCAATTTTGAATCGGGGACGGCTCAAATCGATTTACGGCTTAACTCTCCATTGACACTTGGTTCACAAGAAGTCGATACCGTTTTGGTACAAGTTTCAATTAAGGAATTTTCTGTCAATTCCAATTTTAGATTGGAGATTACCGATAGTACCGCATTTACAGTCAGAGATCTCAGCTCCGGTTCCATTTTAGATATTATCACCGATACCGCTTTCACATTATCTACCGCTACGATATTTCCGATTCAATCAGGGTCGGCCAGTTTAAAACAGTCGGCGATTGAACCTGAATTTTGTATGGCAGATATGTTACCATCAACAATAGCAGCCGGTAGAGATTCGCTTGATCTATTTCAATTTTCACTTAATTATGCGGTCGGTAGTGAGTATTCATCGGTAAAAATAAATCGAATATTCATGTCAATTCAGGACTCTCTCGGAAATGTATTGAATGCTGACAAATTATTTGACGAAGTCGGCTATAGAATTTCCGGTAACCCGGTTGTGTATCAATCATCAACATATGCCAATGGAAATAATGTGATGTTTACTTTCGGTACAAGCGGCATAATATTGAATCCTGGTGACAGTCTGTCTATCGAGCTTATCGCCGATATTGAAACTGATGTTTTATATGACAATTTCAAATGTGTGGTGATTACTGAAAATTCTTTTGAGCTGCAGGATGCCACCGATACCAGTCAGTATCTTGGATTAAATATAGTCCCTGAATGTAATAGCAGTTTTCCATTTGTATCATCGACTAGCAGGATATTTCTGCCAGCCGATCAGCCGACCTTGATGGTACAGACATTGCCGACACAATTGGCCTATCCAGGACAAACAGGATTGCCGATTTTTAAGGGAGAGATTCACTATGAAAGCATTTTCCCATTGGGAGATCTGGTGTTCTCAGGGTTGGTGGGTCAGATATATAAACATACTACAGACGGTTTGATACTCGCCGACAGCAATGAAGTATTTGCTGATATTTATATTCAAATCAATGGCCAAACCAAAAGCAGTGTTTTAGATATTTCATCGGATAGTCTGACGCTGTTTTTGGCAACGGGATATGATATTGTCAGGGGGTACAACGCCGAGATAACTCTGTTATGTGATATTCAAAATCAGGCCGCTTTGGGAAATAATTTGATACAGTTTTCCGATTCGACATTTTTGAGCCTATTAGATAAAAATCTGGCGACAGCAATCAGTCCGAAACTGGCGGGCGGGACTTATCCAATAAGGTCAGTCGAAATTTCTTTGATGGCAGCGAGTTTGGAAAACTCATTTACCAATTATCCAAATCCGTTTAATCCCGGAATTGGCGAATATACAATAATTGGATACGTGTTGCCGGAAGATGCCTTTATTGATATCGAGTTATTTACGATAACTGGCGAGGAAATCAGACAGGTGGCCGATAATTCATTCCGTTCGGCCGGTTCACAACAACAAGATGTTTGGCGTGGCCATAATGATAATGGTTTTGCCGTACAACCGGGGACTTATTATTGCCGAATAACGGCAAGATATGTTTCAGGCAGAGTCGAAGTTTTTAGAAGGAAAGTATCAATAGTTCGATGAGACTATTTCTGAAATACATATTGGCAGTGATTATTCCAGTTATTCTGGCAGTCCCGGTTGGAGCGGCTAATGACGGCGGAACCAATTCGCCCTTTAGTTTTGGTGCCGGAGCGAGAGATGTTGCTATGGGTGGGGCAGGTTTGGCAATCAGCGATGCCGCTACCGCACCGTATTGGAACGCCTCCCGATTACTCGGTGCTGAGAGGCTGACCATATCTGGATTTCACACTCGTCTGTACGATTCGGATGTTGCTTATCAATATTTTGGGTTGGCGGTCCCGACTCTTGATTGGGGATGTTTCGGAGCAGGAGTCTTTCGCCTCGGTATTGATGGAATTGAAAGACGTGATGAAAATAATATCCTCCTGAATACTTTTGATGATAATCGCCTTGCCTTTTATTTTGCCTATGCCAGACAGCTTTCCGGATTTGATGTTGGCTTATCATTTATGATGGAGAATCATTCGCTTGATAATTATAGTGCAACTTCATCACCCGGGATAAATTTATCAATTGGACGCATCTTTACTATAAATAGTAAGCGTATTAAAGAAATCGCACTGGCATTTAATGGCAGGAATTTGATCAGGCCAAGTACAGATCTGGCCGGCGAGAAAATAGATGACCCATATGCCGTTGATCTGGGACTTACGGTAAAGATCAAACCGATTATTCATTGGAATAATATACTATCGGTATCGGCACGTTTGACCAAGATCGATTTTGTTGATCCAAGATATTCGGCCGGGCTTGAATACAGCTTTAATGATTTGTTTCATCTACGTGGCGGGCTCAGAGATAACAAACTCTCGATCGGTGGCGGAATTAAATATAAAATGATCAGTTTTGATTATGCTTTGGTTAATCGTGATCTTGGAAGTTTACATCTGTTTAGTATTACAACTTCTTTTGGTCAATCGGTGAGCGAGAAACGAAATTTAAGAGCGCAATTGAGAGAAAGAAATTTTAATGCTATGATGGTTGATCGTCTGGTCTCACAGAACAAGGTAATGATTGAGGAGTTAGTTCAAAGAGGTAGAGAACAATATGATATTGGTGCCTTAACCGAGGCTGAACAAAATTTTGATAAGGCTCTCTTTCTGGCGAGAAACAACGATGTCGATACAACCCAAATTTACCAGTTAGTTCTGGATGTGAGAAAAAATTTGGATGATTTAAACAACGAGCGTTTATTTACTCAGCATTTGGACTCGGCCAGAATCAAGATGGAATCAAAAGATTATCTTGCGGTCGGATATTTTGCTAATCAGGCTCTCTTAATAAATCCAATTTCTGATGCAGCCGCCGGGTACTTAAGTAAATCCAAGGCAGCTCTCGAATCTATTGCATCAAGTGAAGAAATAATTATGAAAGAACTGCTGGCAATTGATTCATTAATTGGGTACGGCCAAGTCAGGCAAGCAAGAGCGATCTCAAAATCATTAGTGCAGTTTGTTCCCGATGATAAACGAATTCAACTGGCCAACAAAAAGGTCGAATTTGAATATTTCCGAGAAATGGCATCCAATGCGTACAACTCTAATAATTATGATGTCGCACTCACGGCAATAGACTCCGCCTTAACTTATTTCCCAGGTCATAAATGGTGTCTTGAGTTACGTGGTCGGATGAAATCCAAGATTGAAGAAGTATTTGGCAAAAAGGAGCAGAGAGTAGTTGTGGCTGCCGAACCGCTTAGTGCCGATTTGCTTAAGGAAGTTGAATCGTCGTATGAGACAGCCCGCAAGTTTTTTGAAAAGGGTGATTTATCACAGGCTGTTTTGAATTGGGAAAAAGTTGAGCGACTGGCGCCCGATTATCAATCGGTTCGTGAGTATCTGATCAAGGCTTATAAATATGTCGGTATCGAGCTATATGGGCAAAATAAGCTATCGGAAGCGATAGCTATTTGGGAAAAAGCGATAGATCTAAATCCCGGTAATGTTGAGATAGATGATTATATCAAGCGAACCAAAAATGAGATAAGAAAGTTAAATGAGCTAACATATGACAATTAAAGAACAAAAAGTTCTGGCTCAGGATTGGCCGGAAGCGAGTCAATTTAAGAAATCGATCCGATTTGAATTTTCGCTTTATATGGCGGTTATAATTCTGGTATTAATGGCGACGACCGGTTTTTTTGTTACCAATCAATATGTCAACACGGTGACCAAAAATATTGCCGAAAGAATTCTGGTTCAGGCTCGATCATACTCTGGTTCATCTGGAAAATTAATCATATCTACCAATGGACCGGATGCTCTTTTATTGAATAATATCTGCAAGAAACTTGCGTCTGATAATCCCGATGTTTATTGGGTAGGTATTGCAGATAAGAATAATAAGTTTCTGGCTCACACCGATATCAAGAAAGTTATGGGTGGTTCCAGCTTGACAACAATATCAACGCAGCATTTTGGCGATATTTTGAGGAAGAATGAAGGATTTCGACTTAAGAATGATACAATACTTATTGATGTTCCGATTATTGAAAAAGATATTTTGGTCGGGAGATTTGGAATCGCCTCATCCGGTCATCAGATTGTTGAAGCCAGAAATAAATCAATTGCGACGGTGGCATCGATTACTATTCTGATGATTCTGATAGGTATTCCATTATCGATGTTTTTGCTTCATAGGAAATTGAAACCGATTAGTCTTATTACCGATGGTTTAAAAGAAATAAATTTTGAAGATATCCACTTTGATATTCCGTTTTCCAGCCGAAATGAGTTTGGATATCTTTCTGAAACGCTTCGCGTCATGGGTAGCAAACTCAATACTGCTCAGAAAGATATTGTTGAAAAGGAAAGAATTTCGCGTGAGTTCGAAATCGCGCGTGAAATTCAGGCCAATATTCTCCCGCATCAGTTTCCCAAAACAGCAACTTTCGAATTTTTCGGAACCTATCAGAGTGCCAAA
>DAOUVS010000318.1 GCA_030667525.1 Candidatus Zixiibacteriota bacterium
TAAAAGAAATAATACCGAGGAATAAATTTGAAAATAACAACTAACTATATTGAGAAGGGAGTCAACATTAGATGAAAGCCCTGTATTCCTTCTTTGCAGTAATGATTCTGATAGCTTTGGCCTATCTTGGGATAACCGCCAATATGACGACATTTTTTGGTCTGGTTCTCCCCTATATTGCTGCGGCGGCGTTTATATTCGGCGTTGCGTACAGGATATTAATTTGGGCCAAATCACCAGTACCATTCAAAATTACAACCACTTGCGGACAACAGAAATCGCTTCCCTGGATCAAGAACAGTAATCTGGAAAGCCCACACACAACGCTGGGAGTAATAGGTAGAATGGCACTGGAGGTTTTATTCTTTCGCTCATTATTCAGAAACACAAAAATGAGCCTGAAAGATGGTCCCAAAATAGTTTATGGTGAAAACAAATGGCTCTGGCTTGCAGGTCTGGTTTTTCATTGGTCATTTCTAATTGTAATTATCCGGCATTTAAGATTTTTCTTTGAGCCGGTTCCGGAATTTATTCTGTTGATCCAAAGTCTGGATGGATTACTGGAAATCTATGTTCCGGTTCTTTATATGACCGGCGTGGCGCTTTTAATGTCAGTCACTTATTTGTATTTGAGAAGAGCATTAATTCCGCAGATTAATTATATTTCGCTGATATCTGATTACTTCCCGCTTTTCCTGATTATGGCGATTGTGATTACCGGCGGACTTATGCGTTATACTGCATTGCGAGTTGATATCATAAAGGTCAAGGAACTGGCAATGGGACTGGGCAGTTTTAATCCGGTTGTGCCTGAAGGTATCGGAGCGATCTTTTTTATCCATCTGTTTTTGATCTCTGTCCTGCTAATTTATTTCCCGATGAGTAAGCTAATGCATATGGCCGGTGTCTTTATGAGTCCGACCCGTAATATGAAAAATGATAACCGTATGAAACGGCATATAAACCCCTGGAACTATCCGGTTGATACTCATTCCTATGAGGATTGGGAAGATGAATTCAGGGATGTTATGAAAGAGGCCGGATTACCATTGGAGAAGGAATAGATATGTCAGATAAAAAACCAACTCCGGCAGATCTGATCCAAATTGATTTTAATCCTGGTAAAAAGGATTGGATGGACGCCAAAATTGATTTTGAGAAAAAGCGTGGCAACTGGAATTACCAGGTGATTCCCAAAAGCGCCGAATATGTCGGGATGCCATATCCTCGAAAGTGGAGTCCGGTCGATGAAGATTGGAAGCTGCCAGATAACTGGCAAAAAATAATTTTTGAAGGTCTCAGAGATCGACTCGACAAATACCGCTCATTTAAGATATTTATGGATATTTGTGTTCGTTGCGGAGCCTGCGCCGATAAGTGTCATTTCTTTATCGGCTCCGGTGACCCAAAAAATATGCCGGTATTAAGAGCAGAGCTTTTGCGGTCAGTTTATCGTAACAATTTCACCGCTGCCGGAAAAATATTTGGAAGTCTGGCCGGTGGCAGAGAATTAACGGTCGATGTTCTAAAGGAATGGTTTTTCTATTTCTTCCAGTGCACTGAGTGTCGTCGCTGCTCAGTCTTTTGTCCGTATGGAATTGATACTGCTGAGATTACAATGATGGGCCGTGAATTGCTTAATCTGGTCGGTCTTAATATTGACTGGATCGGAACACCAATCGCCAACTGTCACCGCACCGGCAACCATCTTGGTGTTCAGCCACACGGTTTTAAAGATAGTATCGATTTTGCGGTTGATGATCTCGAAGATATCACCGGCATTCGGGCCGAGGCTCCAATTAATAAAAAGGGTGCCGAAATTCTTTTTGTGATTCCATCGGCTGACTATTTCGGTGATCCCCATTATTTCGGACTTCTTGGGTATATAGCCCTGTTCCATGAAATAGGTCTTGATTACACATTTAGTGCATACGCCTCCGAGGGCGGTAATTTTGGTCTTTTCCACTCTAACGAAATGATGAAAAGGCTTAATGGCAAAATCTATAACGAAGCCAAACGACTCGGTGTTAAATGGATTCTCGGTGGTGAGTGCGGTCATATGTGGCGAGTACTGCATCAGTATATGGACACCATGAGCGGTCCGGCCGATTTTATGGAAGAGCCGGTTTCACCTATTACAGGAACCAAATTTGAAAATTCCAAATCAACCAAGATGGTCCATATCTGTGAATTCACGGCTGATTTGATTAAGCATAATAAAATCAAATTGGACAAGAGCCGTAATGACCAGTGGCGTGTGACCTATCATGATTCCTGTAACCCGGCACGGGCGATGGGTCTTCTTGATGAACCGCGTTATGTCATCAATAGCGTCTGTAATCATTTCTTTGAGATGCCGGAGGACACTATAAGAGAGCAGACTTTCTGCTGCGGCAGTGGTGCCGGAATCGGTACCGACGAGAATTTTTAAATGCGTA
>DAOUVS010000168.1 GCA_030667525.1 Candidatus Zixiibacteriota bacterium
AGACTTGTCGGTTGACAATAAAAAGATTCTGATGATAAAATAAATTGATTACATAAGGCGGGACATTATAATTAAATAAAAACCAAATAATTTCCTGCCAAAAAGCCGCCTGTTCAGGGCGGCTTTTTTTTTGTATATTCTTTTAGATAAAACCAATATTTTAAATAATTGGATGAAACTTCAGAGACGCAGGAGATACTTTGAACGGTTCTTTTATATTCGGACAATATAAACCATACGACTCGTATGGGCATCGTCTTGACCCGCGCGGGAAGATATTCTTTGGCCTGTTTCTTATGGTACTGGCCCTGTTTACTCAGTCGGCTTTGTTTTATTCAATTATGATTGTCGCGCTGATTACCTTATTAAGATTTTCCAAAATAAGTTTTGGATTGCTGCTGAAAAATATCGGACCGTTTATTATTCTGGTTTCAATTACCGCCATTTATCACCTGATATTTTCTTCCAGAGAATCGCCAGAAATCATAAATCTCTTCGGGTTCAGCTTGACCAGAGGCGGTCTTGAAATGGCTGTCGTTTTTTCATTAAGGGTTATTTTATTTGTAGTTATAGCCTTTCTTATGGCGCTGACTATCGCACCTTCAGAGATGGCCGAAAGTCTGGTTTATTTTATTAGGCCTCTTAAGAAATTTAAAATCCCGGTGAATGATATCGGATTGATTATTTTTATAGCGATGCGGTTTATTCCGGTTTTGGCTGAGGAGTTTGAGACAATCAAAAAAGCTCAGATTATCAGAGGGGTCAGTTATTCCGGGGGATTGATCAATCGTGCCAAAAAGTCGCTGGTTTTGTTGATCCCGGTTTTTCAGTCAGCCATTCGACGGGCCGATGATCTGGCGATTGCTATTGAATCACGAGGGTATATCAGCGGCGCCGAAAGAAGTTCGCTACGGCAATTTCGGTTTAACTGGCAGGATTTGGTTTTTATTGTTGTTTCTATCGGTTTGACAGCGTTTATATTTGGAATTGTTGAAGGCCGATAAATGATAGAAAAGAATATCAGACTGGACATAGAGTATGATGGAAGCATGTTTTCCGGATGGCAGATCCAACCGGCGGTCCCGACCATACAGGGTGAAATTCAAAAAGCAATAAAGAAAGTAACCGGACAGGATGTTGTTGTATATGGGGCAGGGCGAACCGACGCCGGAGTGCATGCTTTGGGCCAGGTCTGTAATTTTTTTATTGATTGCAAGCTTGAACCGGAAAAAATCTGCAATGCTGTCAATTATTATCTTCCCAACGAAATTTTGATTACCGCCTCATCTCAGGTGGCCGAGAATTTTAACTCCCGTCGTTCTGCCCGCTGGCGGTTTTATCGATATATTGTCGGGCGCGCCAGATCGGCGCTATATTTAAATCGTCGCTGGGAATATTTGTTTCCGCTTGATATAGGCAGAATGAACCAATTAGCGACCTGCCTTTTGGGGGAACAAGACTGTGCCGCTTTTTGTACCGTATCTTCGTTAAAGGAAAATAATATTTGTGATATTATTTCGGCCGGGTGGAGGGAAGAAGAAGGCTTTTTATGCTTTGAGATCAAGGCTAACCGCTTTTTACATAGTATGGTTAGGTCGATTGTCGGTCTGATGATCGAGGCTGGTAAAGAGAACGATTACTTGACTTTGGAAAATTTTAAGGATATTATGAAATCGGGCGACCACACTCGAATAAAAAAAGTCGCCCCGGCAAGAGGATTATATATGGTTGCCGTTGGATATTAATTTTAGGGAGTTAAAAATGAAGTTATTTATTGATACGGCCAATCTCGATGAGATAAAAGAGGCTGCCTCGATGGGAATCCTTGATGGTGTCACAACCAATCCGACGCTTCTATCAAGAGAGAAAATGCCTTTCAAACAATTGCTGGCTGAAATTTGCAAAGTGGTCAGTGGTCCGGTCTCGGCCGAAGTTGTTGCTCTTGATGCCGAAGGAATGGTTAAAGAGGGCGAAGATCTCGCAACTATTGCTGATAATATTACCGTTAAGATTCCAATTACATTGGAAGGCTTAAAAGCAATAAAGACTCTTTCTGATAAGGGAATTATGACCAACGCCACGCTCTGTTTTACATCGATGCAGGCGTTATTGGTTGCGAAGGCCGGGGCAACCTTTGTCTCACCTTTTGTTGGTCGTCTTGATGATATATCTCATTACGGAATGGATCTTATTCAGCAGATCGTTACTATCTACGAAAACTATGGTTTTGAGACCGAGGTTTTAGTCGCGTCGATCAGGAACCCACTTCATGTTGTTGATTCTGCTCTGATTGGTGCCGATGTCGCCACCGTGCCATTTAAAGTGATTAATAATTTGATCAAACATCCTCAAACTGACCTTGGTCTGAAGAGTTTCTTAAAAGACTGGGAGAAAGTTAACAAAGGATGATTCCGCGATATACATTGCCCGAAATGGGCGCCCTTTGGGAAGATGAGGCCAAATACCGATCCTGGCTCGATGTTGAACTGGCAGTTTGCCGTGTGATGGCCGAGATGAAACAGATTCCTCAGAAGGCATATTTAACTATTAAGAAAAAAGCTGATTTTAATATCGACCGGATCAATGAAGTTGAGGCCGAAACCAATCATGATGTTGTCGCTTTTTTGACCTCGGTTTCTGAATTTGTCGGTCCCGAGGCAAAATATATTCATTATGGGATGACCTCATCAGATATGCTCGACACCGCTCTTTCGCTTCAAATGAAAGCGGCTGCTAAACTGATTGATGCCAGAATAATGACCGCTCTTAAGAAAATAAAACGGCTGGCACTTAAATATAAAAAAACTCCGATAATCGGTCGAACGCATGGCGTTTTGGCCGAGCCGACTACCCTCGGATTAAAATTCGCAGTTTGGTACACCGAACTAAAACGGGGGAGAGAGCGGTTCAAAGAGGCGGCTGAAACTGTGGCCGTTGGCGCAATCTCAGGAGCGGTCGGCAATTTTGCAAATATCGATCCCAAAATCGAAGCTCAGGTAATGAAATATTTGAAATTGAAACCGGCCGAAGTCTCCACTCAGGTGATTCAACGTGACAGACATGCCGGATATATAACGGCCTTGGCTCTTTTGGCCTCATCTATTGAGAAATTTGCGACCGAAATTCGAAACCTTCATCGGACAGAAATAAATGAGGTCTGCGAGGGATTTGCCAAAGGGCAAAAAGGTTCCTCGGCGATGCCGCACAAGAAGAATCCGATTGCCTCAGAAAAACTATGCGGGTTGGCGCGACTGCTCCGGGGTTATTCTCTCGCGGCAATGGAGAATATACCGCTTTGGCATGAACGGGATATTGCGCATAGCTCCGTTGAACGGGTTATTATACCCGATAGTACCATTGCTATTGACTATGGCCTTGATCTTTTTAATGGTGTGCTTGATCGCTTGATTATTAATAAATCAAGAATGATGGATAATATTTATCTTTATGGCGGAATTGTTTTTTCGCAAAGATTATTGCTAAAATTAACGACTGCTTTGGGTGATCGGGATAAAGCTTATCGGATCGTCCAGCGAAACGCCATGAATGCCTACAAAGGAAATAAAGGTTTTAAGGAGCTTATAAAAAATGATAAAGATGCAACGCAGTATCTAAGCTCTGACGAAATAAATGAGTGTTTTGAGATCGGCTATTATATGAAAAATGTGGATAAAATATTTAAGAGAGTATTTAAGTAATGATTGCAGTTTATGGTATTAAATTTGTTTTAATTGGTCTGGTGCTAACTATCGCTTTATCGTTATGGTCGGCGTCAAAAGATTCGGTGTTGTTATTTATTTTGGCGGCACTGATGGCATTGATTACACTTTTTTTAATGTATTTCTATCGTAACCCGGTACGAGTTATTCCTGAAGATAGAAATTTAATTTTGTCGATTGCCGATGGGACCATTTTATCGGTGGAAGAATTTGATAATGATTTTATCGGTAATAATGGAAAAAAAGTATCTATCTTTCTTTCGGTTTTTAATGTCCATATAAATCGGATTCCGATTGATGGTAAAATTGAATATCTGAAATATTCTCCGGGCAAATTCCTCAAAGCTTTCGTCGAGGACGCCTCGGATTATAATGAACAGACCGAAATAGGACTGGATTTTGGATCCGGTCAGATGATTTTTAAACAGATTGTCGGTATTCTGGCGCGCAGGATTGAATATAATCTCGATGAAGGTCAAGAAGTCATTGGTGGCGATATTTTTGGAATGATCCATTTTGGATCACGAGCAGAGCTTTTTCTTCCGGAAAATGTGGAAGTGCTGGTTAAACCGGGCCAAAAGGTCAAAGCCGGTGAAACAGCTATCGGAAAAATAAAAGAATAGCAGAAAGTTGAATTAGTTGTCAAAACATAATTATAGAGGAATCCTTCCCGGCTCATTTACAATGGCCAGTGTTGTTTGTGGCTTTCTTGCAATTTTATCCTCTTTTGAGGGCGAACTTATTACCGCCTGCTGGCTGGTTATTTTGGCCGCTTTTCTTGATGGTCTCGATGGAAAGATAGCTCGTCTTTCAGGCGCCACTTCTAGATTTGGTGTTGAGCTTGATTCATTGGCCGATTTTCTTTCTTTTGGCGTCGCTCCGGCAGTGATTATTTATGTTGCCAAATTGCAGACGCTTGGCAAATGGGGCTGGCTTATCGGTGCGGTTTATATTATGGCAGCCAGTTATCGTCTGGCCAGATATAATCTTTTTGCTACCACCGATGAAAAAAAGGATTTTATGGGGCTACCTGTTCCGGGTGCAGCTTTACCGCTGGTGACCTATCTTATTTTTTGCGATTATCTTTGGGGACAATTGGAATATGGACAATACCTTGTTTCGATGATAATTCTGTTTTCGGCTTTGATGGTTTCGCAGGTTGAATATGATTCAATGCCGGATCGTTTTAATTCGGTAGCAAATAGAATAAAGATTGGACTTTTTGTAATTGCGGCGATTGCCGCTCTGGTAAATCCACAGCTTTTATTGTTTCCAATTTTTGCCGCATATATTATCTTTGGGATGATTCGAGCCGCCTACAAGTATATATATCTTGGCATGGGGATGGTAAAGAGAAGGCAGTTTGGAAATCGGAAATTTGGAGGAACGGAGGAGATAGATGAGCAATAAGAAAGCAACAGTTTTTGTCAGGCTGAAAGATGGTGTTCTTGATCCTCAGGGAATAACAATTCAGAAGGCAATTTTAAATATGGGATACGATCAGGTCGCGTCGGTCAGGTCCGGTCGGTTTTTTGAATTGGAAATTAACGCCGAAGGTGAACAGGGCGACAAAAAGATTGAAGAGATATGCAGTAAACTTTTAAGCAACCCGGTCATCGAAAATTATACCGTGGAGTATGAAAAATGAAATTCGGAGTTGTGACCTTTCCCGGTTCCAATTGTGACTATGATGCCTATACGGCAATCAAAGTTTTGGGCGAAGAGGTAGAATTTCTTTGGCATAAATCGTCCGATCTTTTAAACAGCGATGTTATCATTCTACCGGGCGGATTTTCTTATGGCGATTATCTGCGCTCAGGAGCTATTGCCAGATTTTCACCAATTATGAAATCGGTGAAAGAATTTGCCCAATCTGGAGGATTGGTAATTGGCATTTGCAACGGTTTCCAGGTTTTGTTGGAATCCGGATTATTACCGGGAGCGCTGCTTCGGAACGCACATCTTAGATTTGCCGGTAAATATATTTATATCAAAGTCGAGAATAATTCCACGATTTTTACATCAGTCTGCCAGCCGGGCGAAGTCTTAAAAATTCCAATTGCTCATATGGATGGTAATTATTACAATTTTGATGGTGAAATTGAATATTTAAAAAAACAGTCGCAGATAATATTTAGATACTGTGATAAAGATGGAAATATTAGCGAAGCCGGTAATCCAAACGGCTCAATTTATAATATTGCAGGGATTTCCAATAAAGAGGGGAATGTTATTGGAATGATGCCGCATCCGGAAAGAGCGGTGGAGAATATTTTGGGATCATCAGATGGTCTGAAAATATTTGAGTCAATTGTAAAAAGTTTTTCGAAAGGAATGGCCATTGAAAGGGCGTGAATTAACATTTATAATTGTAGCCCTGTTACTGGGGGCGATTCTGGGCGGGTTTGTTGGTGAGTTAATCGGCTCTTTCCTCCCGGAAGGAGCGGCCAAAACCTTATTTACCAAATCGGTGAGTATCGGTTTCGAAACGACTCGTGTCCAGTTATATTCTTTTTCTTTTACAGTTGGGCTGATGTTTAAAATAAACTTTATGTCGGTTTTAGTCGTATTATTAGTGATAATATATTTTAGATGGTGGTATATTTAAAAGGGAATTAACAAAGGAACTATTATGTTTGGAATGGGTCCATGGGAATTAGCGCTGATATTTTTAGTCGTTCTATTATTGTTTGGCGCCAAAAGATTGCCGGATATCGCCCAGGGTTTGGGCAAAGGTATCAGAGAGTTTAAAAAAGCGGTTAAAGATACTCAGGGCGAAATCAAATCAAGCATTAATGAAATAAAAACCGACGAATCTGATTCTAACCAAAAGAATGAAAAAAAAGATGGCTAATTTTTTAGAAGACGATGCCAAAAAAGTAGCCGCCGTTCTCGGTGTAAAGAAAATAATCCGGGAAAAGGATCATTTTCGACTTAAAGTCGATAATGCGGCCGAACAGAGAGTGCGTATCTTCGAGATATATCCCGAAGAG
>DAOUVS010000251.1 GCA_030667525.1 Candidatus Zixiibacteriota bacterium
CATTAAAACTATCGTTGTCATTTTCGAACTGGTTGTCTGCAAAATTCGGGTTGTCCGATGATGAACGTACAAAGATACGCAGGGCGATTCTCGGCACCAAACCTAACGCGAATGGATATGATATTGATATTGTTACGCCAATTGATATACAAGCCGAGGTTAAATGCAATATTCCCATAAATGATGGATGTAAGTACGGATCAAACCAGAAAAAGGGTATAGAAGCAGATCTGACTGGGCTAAAAAATGGTAAGAAGAAAACTCCACTAAGGGCTGGAGCCCTAAAATTCTTGGCTTTATTTGATACTGAGCGTGTTAGAGAGGCTACCACAACTATGATCAAGAACCTCGAACCCAAGCTAAGTGATTCGGTGGAGATCATCGAGGAAATAGACGTCACCGCTATGGACAAGGACAAAATTTATATTGTCTTCCTTGATCTTGCGTAAAGATTACATATTTCATAATTGGCATTTGTGCAGGATTTGTGCCAAATTGAGATCAAAAAGATAAATACAAATAAATAAAACCAAATAGGGACAGGTTTGTATGTATAATTTCAGGCGGTAGAGATTCTACCGCCTTTTTTCTGTCATATAATTTATAATCTTTTCAACTTACAATCTACTCAGTGCATTTTCTGCTCTTGATTTTAATTCGTCGCTCAGGCCGTTTTTAATCGCTTTGTTCAAATAAGTTTTGGCCTTTTTAAGCGAGTCAAGGTTGATATAATTGATACCTGCATAATAATTATAAACCGGGTTTTTGGGGTCGGCTTCAAGGGCTTTATTAAAATTATTTCCGGCCGCCTTATATCTGGTCTGTACTATCTCTGCTCTGCCCATGGTGATATAATCATCAGGATCTCTATAAGTCCTTTGCGCTATTCTGATATAGTTCATCAGAGTCGCCAGCATCTTTTTGTCTAAATCATCCTTGTTGATCATAATCGCCGCCATCCGACTGTAAGGCTGGCCGCTAAATTGATTGATCTCAATAGATTTTTCAAAATATGCCAAAGCTGAGTCGGCCTCTCCCTTATCTTCCATTAACAGGCCAAGTTGACAGTACAGATCATCCATCATAGTATTTAATGGCATCGCCGCCTGGAGGTAGCTTTCGGTTTTTTCATTGGAGCCGTTTTCCATATAATACTCACTAGCCAACAACAAAGCGATAGCATTGTCCTGGTTATTTTCCAAACAACTTTTTACAATCGGTTCCACATCTTGCGGAGAACCATCCTCTTTGGCCAGTTCAATAGCAAGCCGGTAGTGATCAATATCCCCCGGAGCAATACTTATAAGTGAGCCAACAAAATCCCTCGCTTTTTTAATATCTCCTCTTTCTCTATATAAAGAGATCAATTCCGGATATATCAGACGATTGTAAATAATAAAATGATCCAGACTTTCAAGGAAATCGATAGCATCATTGATTTTATTTTTTCTTTTCAGAATATTAACTTTGCCGAGTATTGCGCCAATATTGATTTTATCATTGGTCAACGCCTGGTCATAATAATCTGCCGCTTTCTCATAGGAATCGACCTGCATATAAAGATCGGCAAATTTTACCAATCGAGACGGATTGTCTTCTACTAATATTTCCAGTCTGGTCAATGATTCATTAGCCGCCTTTTCTTTCCCGCTCAATAAACCAACTCCTGTTTTCAAATATACCGTTTCAAAATCAAGCGGAAGTAAGCCCTCTAAAGCTGTCATAATACCATCGACGCTGCGCCAGTCACCATTATTTAAAAATAGTTGAGGTTTTTTTAAAGTTATTTCATTGCGAAGACCAAGATGATAATTTTCCCCCTCCGCAATTTGATCAGCATGCTCCATCGCCATTATGGTTCCTTGGATATCTTTGCTGACCCATTTAACTTCTGCCATATACAACTGCTGCGCCGGGGACATTCTGTTTTTTGATATCGTTTTGGCATAATATTCTTTGGCCCGGAAAGCCTGTCCTCTGGCGAGCATCAGTTTCGTTTTGAGATATGGGATAACATTATTATTAGAAGTTATCTGCTCCAACTCATTAACCAAACGATAGGCATCGGCAAGATAATTGATCTCAATAAATGATTCAGCGATATCTGCTTTCTGATAATAATCAATTTTCCCGGTCTTTAAAGCCTTGCGATAATATGTCGCCGCTGAATCGCAATATCCGATACCGGCATAAATATCTCCGGCTTCAAGAAGAGTTTCAGGATTGTCTCTGTTTTCGGCAACCGCCAACGAACAGTGATTAAGGGAACCTTCCAAATCGCCCTCATGCAGCAATAACTTTGAATAAAACAGATGTTGTTGAGGATTACAGGTAGCTTCAGTTGTTAATTTGGCCATCTCTTCCCGGGCCAACTGATATTCACCTATAATCAGAAGCATCTCGGCATTCAAAGCAAAAACAGCAAGAGAATCATCTTCGCTCTGTCTGTATCGCGAGGAGAAATCCAAAGCCATACTGGGATGATCGGTTTTGGCGGCCAGTTTAACCAGCGCTTTTAATCCGGGAGCGAAATCAGTACGATTCGTCAGAATTCGCAAATATTCATTAAGCGCGTCGATATGACGTCGATCCTTTTCATTGGCTATTGCCCTGCCATAATATCCGTAAGGTGATTCGGGATAGGTGGAGTCGATCTTATTAAAGGATTCAATTGCTCCATAATAATCACCGATTTTTAAAGATTCAAGGCCACTTTTAAATAGGCCATCTTCACTATTCTGTAAAAACGAGCAGGAAACCACCAAAATCATCAGGATCGAAAAAACAGCATACATCTTTTTCATTAATTACCTCAAAATTACATCTTTCATTCATCAAATTCAGGCCATAATAGTCAATTTATAAAGTTTTAGCAAATATTATGCTGAAAATATAAAATAATGTTGTATTGTAAAAAACTCATATTATATTATATGAAGATGAGCAAGCTGAGTTCAATTGATTTAGTTAAAAAATACCGGAAAGTTACTGTCGTTAATGGTGTTTCACTCGAGATCAACTCGGGTGAGGTTGTTGGACTATTAGGGCCAAACGGTGCCGGCAAAACTACCACATTTTATATGATTATCGGTTTTACCGGACCAGGAAGCGGTAGTGTCTTTATTGGGGATACGGAAATAACCAAATACCCGATGTATAAGAGAGCTCAAATGGGAATTGGGTATCTGGCCCAGGAAACATCGGTATTTAGAAAATTAACGGTCGAAGAAAATATAATGGCTATCCTACAGATGAGAAAACTATCTCGAAAAAAACGACAGGAAAGGCTGGATTTTCTTCTTAATGAATTGGACATCAGCCACTTACGCAAAAGAAAGGCATATAATCTGTCCGGCGGTGAAAGAAGGCGGGTTGAAATTTGCAGAACTTTGGTAACCGAACCGCAGTTTATACTATTAGATGAACCATTTGCCGGAATTGACCCGATTGCTGTTGAAGATATTCAGAAGATTATCTCGAGACTGACCGAACAGGGGCTGGGCGTATTAATAACCGACCATAATGTTCGGGAAACTTTGTCGATTTGTAATCGGGCCTATATCATGTGCGATGGCAAAATATTAAAATCGGGGACGGCTCAATTTCTCGCCGAGGACCCGGAGGCACGTAAAATATATCTTGGAGAGAAATTTAAATTAAACTAAGGCTTCGTATAGTATAAGGCCAACTATTAGAATAAAATATGAACAGTTAATCAGAATTGAAGGAGATATGGTTAGTTTGGCGCCCATTTATCTAAATAAGGAATTCACAAAATCCGATAATATGAGAGATGGAGACAATGGCTAAACTAAGTAATTTTGTAACAACAGGTTAATTATGAAACTCGGATTACAACTAAGACTAAAACAAACTCTGGCACCGCAGCTTATTCAGTCATTGAAGATGCTTCAAATGCCTATCCTGCAATTGGAGCAGACGTTACGTCATGAGCTTTCTATTAATCCAATGCTTGAAGAGATGGAAGAGGAGTTGGAAGATCAGCTTGAAGTCACTTCTGAAATTGATCTCGACGAGGGCGACAATACGATGGATCCTAAGTTAGATAAAATTGACTGGGAAAGCTATCTTGGTGACGACTATGAATACAAGTTTAAATCAACATTTGATAATAGTAGTGAAGAGCAGTACGAAAGAACGCCAACAATACAAAAAACGTTGACCGAACATCTTTTTGAACAACTATCATATTTGAAGCTGACCGAAGAACAGGTATTGATTGGCGAATATATAATTGG